>JALEYA010000225.1 GCA_022779945.1 Oscillospiraceae bacterium
TGTGCAGGTCTTATTTTGATTCCGCTTATGACTTAGGGAACCTCTGAATAAATCACAGCATACGCTTTGATGCACAGCTTACTTGCATATTTTCCGTCATATCGCACAAAAACTGCTTGAAATCCGTCAGGATTCCTGCGCGGTTTTTGCACAATCTGACGAAAAATCTGACGGCATAATCTGTACATCAGATTTAATCAGAGGTTCCCTAAAACAAAAAAGTGAAGCTGAAAAATCGACTTCACTTTTTTTATTTGGCACAATTAGTGCTTAAAGCATTCGTTATAGCTCTTTACCCATTTTACAACTTTTTCTTTTTCATAAGTTTTCGGTAAAGCGGCGGTTACGGCGGTCGCTTTTACTAGTTCTATGCCCATTTTGGCAACTTTCGAAAGAACGGCTTTGTTTCGAACAAGTCCTGTCAGCTTGATTTTGATGTCGTCAGCGCTCATTCCTGAAAGCATAGCGGTGAGATTTGTCGAATCCGCACCTATTGTCATATCATCGGCGTTCAAGATACCGTTGTCAAATATGTAATCAAGCTCACTTCCCTCAAGACGGGTCAACATCAGCTTCACGCAAGCCAGAGGAGCAAGACCCGCACCGAGTTCTTTATAAAAATCGGTCTGATATTTCCAAAGAGAAGCCGCACTGAAAGCACAGTCTTTATCGGAAGTAACAGCGTCCGCAAGGATTCTTGCCGCCTTCAGGCTGTTTGCGATACCGGAGCCGATAATCGGTACCGTCATAAACGCACTGTCTCCGATTGCGGCATAACCGTCCGCAACAAGCACGCCGAGCGGCTGTCTTACGGGAATATTGACAAATTGTCCGCCTCTGACAATATTCGTTCCGATAGAGGGATTTTGTTGCCTGAGTTTTTCGATCGTCTCGTCAACTTCTCTTTGATCGAGTGGCTGGAAACGTCCGATCAGAACATCGGTATGTTCTTCTTCGGTCGCAACCCAACAGATACCGAGCTTATTATCATGAAGCATCAGCACCTTAAACTTGTCGACATCATCGACCTCGGCCGTTTTATTGAAAAATGCACGATAAACATAGAATCTTTCATATCCTGCGGTTTCGTTCTGGATTCCGAATGACAGCGGAAGCTTTGTTCTTAAGGGGGAATCAATGCCGGCTGCATCAATAACAAGATCGGCAAATTCAACCGCTTTGTCCGTCTTAATACCTGCCACTCTATTGCCAAAAATGATCGGTTTTTCAACCGTTGTATTAAATTTGAACTTTACACCGCAGTTTTTGGCGTTTGCGATAAGATACCGGTATATTTCCCTTCTCTCCATCTGAATTTCAAGCTGATCCTCCGGCGTGTTCTGATGAAGGGCGGTTGTCATAGACGGACCGTAAAAGGTCATATCATGCTTTAAATTATATTTATCCTCACCGGGAATATCCATTTCGGCGGCAACAAAACCGTTTTTATCGAATATGTCCGTCCAATCATAGCCGAGATTATCCTCAGCATTTCTTTCGTAGACCGTGACATCAAAGCCTCTTTTCGACAACATCGCTGCGGCTGCAATTCCGCCATGACCTGCACCGGCAACAATAATTCGTTTTCCCATAATCATTCTCCTTTTCGTTTTCTTCACGATATTTTAATATTATCACATCAAATTACATTTTTCAACAAAAAAAGAGACTTTTGTATAAGATTTACCAGATACAAAAGTCCTTCTTCGGTTATAAGATGATACAAATCAGACCGCTGCAGCCCTCGTTGATTACCCTTTCAATGGTTTCCTGAAGCTTCTTTCTTGCATCGGCCGGCATCTTATAAAGTTTATTGTGCAAGCCTTCGTTTACAAGACTATTCAGAGACTTTCCGAATATATCGGACTCCCAGATTTTTGACGGATCTTCTTCGAACTCCTTGAGAAGATACATAATCAATTCTTCGGACTGACTTTCCGAGCCGACAATCGGCGCGACCTGGGTTGTGATGTTCGCTTTCATCATATGAATTGACGGAGCAGAAGCCTGAAGCCGTACACCGTATCTTCCGCCCTGACGGACAATTTCCGGCTCTTCAAGCTTTAATTCCTGCATTGTCGGCATCACGATACCGTAGCCGGTTCTTTCCACCTCATCAAGGGCTTGCTTAAACCGCGTGTATTCACTTTTCATTTTTGCCAGTTCAAGCATATTGCTGAACAGCTCAAGATCATCCTTGATATCAATTCCGCATTTCTCGCTGAGCGTTTTATAAAACAGATCGGGTTTTACAATGAGACTGATTTTTACACTTCCGCATGCCAGATCAACGTTGGCAATCTTCCCATCGCCGATACTTTCAAGAGTGGTCATACTGCTTAAAAACTGATTGGCATCGCGGACTTTTTTCAGCTTTTTAGCGTTGTCAAAGACAGCATTGAATATTTCGGCTTTTAAGCTGTTGCCTTTTTCCAGCTTGGATACCCAAGGCGCAAAATCAATTTTAAGCTCTTTAATCGGAAACTCGTATAACAGTCCGGTCAGAATGTTTTCTATTTCCTTTTCACTTAACTGCAAGCAGTTTACCGGTATAACGTTGACTTCATATTTTTGAGAAAGTCCTTCAGCGAGCGCCTTACTTTCGTCACTTGACGGATTGACACAGTTTAAAAGCACAACAAACGGTTTCTCGATGTCTTTCAGCTCTTTTATGACGCGTTCCTCTGCTTCCTCATATTCCTGTCTCGGTATTTCTCCGATCGATCCGTCGGTGGTCACAACAAGCCCGATCGTCGAGTGCTCGGTGATAACTTTCTGAGTTCCGATTTCAGCTGCCATATTAAACGGAATATCTTTATCAAACCAAGGAGTTTTCACCATTCTCGGATTGTCATTTTCGATGTATCCGAGTGAGCTCGGGACAATATACCCGACGCAATCGATCAGCCGTACGTTGCATTTTGCGTTGCCGTCAAGCGTCAGTTCAACCGCATTTTCGGGAATGAACTTCGGCTCTGTTGTCATAATGGTTCTGCCCGAAGATGACTGCGGAAGCTCATCGGTCGCCCGGTCTTTTTTGTTTTGATCCGTTATATTCGGCAAAACAAGTACGTCCATAAATCGCTTGATAAAAGACGATTTTCCCGTTCTGACAGGCCCGACTACCCCAATATAAATGTCGCCCTGTGTTCTTGTAGCAATGGAATTGTAAATACTCTTGCTGCTCATAGCCATCCTCCGTATTTATAGGTGAACAGGCCGAAGCTCGTCTGCTCGTCTATACATTTTACTTTGTAAACTATTATGCAGCGTGTATTCCTTTTATGACTGAAAAGAAAGGCTCCCGAAAAGGGAGCCGAAATATTATGCTTTAAGCTTAACTGCCTGTCTTGCCTTTTCAGCGATATGCTCGGCATCAAGTCCATAAAGCTTGAGAAGCTCAACTGCGGGACCGGAGCGACCGAACGTGTCGTTAACACCAAGACGAAGAACGGGAACGGGGCAGATTTCAGAAAGTACTTCACAAACCGCTCCGCCAAGACCGCCGATAATGCTGTGCTCTTCAGCGGTAACGATTGCGCCGGTTTCCTTAGCGGCTTTGACAAGGATATCTTTATCAATCGGTTTGATCGTGTGAATATTAATCACTCTTGCGTCGATGCCGTCTGCTTTAAGCATATCCGCAGCAATTAAAGCTTCGTTGACCATAAGACCGGTTGCAACGATTGTTACGTCTTTACCGTCTTTGAGTGTAACGCCCTTTCCGAGTTCAAATTGATAATCTTCACTGTTGATTCTGGGCACGGCAAGACGACCGAAACGCATGTACACCGGTCCCTCAATTTCAGCTGCAGCATGAACCGCTTGAAAAGCTTCAACATCGTCGGCAGGATTGATGATAACCATATTCGGGATTGAACGCATCAGCGCAATATCTTCACAGCACTGATGGCTTGCACCGTCTTCACCGACGGAAATGCCGGCATGCGTTGCGCCGATCTTCACGTTAAGCTTCGGATAAGCGATGGAGTTCCTGACTTGTTCAAACGCTCTGCCGGCTGAGAACATAGCAAACGAGCTTGCAAATACGGTGTAACCGATCGTCGAAAGACCGGCCGCAACACTCATCATGTTGCTTTCGGCGATACCACAGTCAATGAACTTTTCGGGATGCGCCTTTTTAAATACGGCTGTTTTGGTTGCTTTGGCAAGGTCTGCGTCAAGAACAATAACATCATCACGCTTGTCGCCTAAATCGGCAAGTGCCTTACCGTAAGCATCTCTTGTTGCACATTTCATTACATCTGCCATCTGTTACGCCTCCAATCCGGCTAAAGCCTTGTTAAGTTCATCCATAGCCTGGTTGTACTGATCCAATTTCGGAGCAGAACCATGCCAGTCACATTCATTTTCCATAAAGGAAACGCCTTTACCTTTTATTGTATTGGCAACAATACAGGTCGGTTTGCCTTTACATTCTTTGGCGGCATGAAATGCGTTTTCGATTTCATCAAAGTTATGACCGTCGATAACGATAACATTCCAGCCGAAGGCCTCGAATTTTTCGTCGATCGGACACGGCGAGTTTACTTCGTCAAGCGAACCGTCGATCTGAAGCTTATTAAAATCAACGACAGCAACGAGATTGTCAAGATTTTTATTGCCGGCAAACATTGCTGCTTCCCAGACCTGACCTTCTTCGATTTCACCGTCACCGAGAGCGGTATAGACTCTGAAGTCCTTATTCTTAAGCTTTGCGCCTAACGCCATACCGACAGCGGCGGAAATGCCTTGTCCGAGAGAACCGGTGCTCATATCAACACCCGGCGTGTATCGCATGCTCGGATGTCCCTGAAGAATCGAATCAGGCTTTCTGAGAGTTTTGATAAGGTCTTTTGAAAAGAATCCTTTTTCGGCAAGCACAGCATAAAGAGCCGGAGCGGTATGTCCTTTTGAAAGAACAAATCGATCCCTGTCTTCCCAATCGGGGCGGCTTGCATCAACCTTCATTTCACTGAAATAAAGATAGGTTAAAATGTCGGCAATTGACAGTGAACCGCCCGGATGTCCGGACTTCGCGTTAAACGTGCCTTCAATGACGCCCATGCGAACCTTGCAGGCAATTTTTTGAAGTTCGAGTTTTTTTACGGTATCCATGTAATTCCTCCTTTATAAATTGTCATGGTTTTTAATAATGTATTCGATTAAATCCGCAACAGCACCCTTGTTACAGTGACAAGTGACAAGCTTTGCGATGTCCTTCATGCCCTGCGGAGCCTGTCCGCAGCAAGCCGGAACCGCTACACTTTTAAGCATCTGATAATCGTTGAAATAATCACCGATTGCAGCTGTTTTGGATTTGTCTACTCCTAATATTTCGGCAACCTTGAGCACGGCAACGCCTTTATTGGTGTTTTCGTTGACGATTTCAAAGCTGAAAGGCGAAGTTCTCATCAAATTCGTTGAATCCCCGTTTACTTCGGTAACATATTTTTCTACCTTGTCCACAATCGGCGGAAGACCGGTAAAAATAGCCTTACACCACTGTCCCGCAGGAATTTCGTCGACCGAATGATAGGTCATTCTTTTAAGCTTACTCGAGACGGCAAGAACGTATGCCGGTATATCGGGTTTTACAAGATGAACCGCATCAGGCGTAACGATCTGCAGCTTCACAGAAGCGAACTTTTTTGACGTATTCTTTATTATGTCGGAAATTCTTTCGTTTATGGGACTGAGCCACACAATTTCCTCTTTTGTATAATTATATACGCCGGCACCGTTGATAAATACAGCGTACCCGTTCGTCAGATTCAGCTTTTCAACATGCTTTCTCATCGCCTCGATCGAACGGCCGGAGGAAAGAATGAAATTGCCTGAATACTCGTGTACGAATTTCTGAATGGCGTTATAATTTCGTTTGGGAAGTTTTCTGGCTTTATTGTTAAGCGTTCCGTCGATATCCGAGGCAATCAGCCAATCCGACAATGATAGTTTGTTGTTAATCATAAGGTTTCAAGCTCCTCAAAAAATCGGTAAAGTAAGAAGGCAGCTCACTTTCAATTTCAATATATTTTCCGCTTCGCGGATGTTTGAAGCCGATCAGTCCTGCGTGCAGGCATTGACCGTTTAAACTTGTTATAACTTTTTTCGGTCCGTAAACCGGATCACCCGCGACCGGGTGACCAATATAGGCCATGTGCACTCTTATCTGGTGCGTGCGGCCTGTTTCGAGCCGGACGCCGAGATGTGTAAATCCGTTGTACCGTCTGAGAACATGATAATGCGTGACGGCGTATTTTGAATTTTTTTCTGTGACGGTCATTTTCTTACGGTCAACACTATGTCGGCCTATTGGCGCGTCAACGATTCCGTCTTCGACGGAAAATCCTCCGTAAACAACGGTCTGATATTCCCGCTCAAAGGAATGAGCTTTAATCTGTTCGGCAAGTGATATGTGAGCAAAATCGTTTTTTGCAACAATTAACAGGCCGCTTGTATCTTTATCGATACGATGAACGATTCCGGGCCTTATTATGCCGTTGATTCCCGACAAGCTGTCTTTACAGTGGTATAAAAGTGCATTGACCAATGTTCCGTCGTAATTTCCTGCGGCGGGATGAACAACCATTCCCTTCGGCTTGTTGACAACCAAAAGGTCATTGTCCTCATAGCGAATGTCCAACGGGATATTTTCGGCACAGACGTTAAGCTCAGTCGCTTTCGGAATAATAAGGCTTATTTTATCGTCAGACCTGACCTTATAGTTTTTCGTCACGGGTGAGCCGTTGACCGAAACAGCATTTTTTTCGATCAGCTTCTGAACTCCCGAACGTGTCATTTCTGTATTCAAAGCACATATTACTTTGTCAATGCGTTCGCCCGCAAAGGACGATGAAACGGAATAAATATAGGCATCAGGCATGTTGTTCAACCTTTTTATTCTTATGATCTTTTATGATATCATATATTTCGTATCCGATAATCAAAAACGCACCTACGGTTATCAGGCAGTCAGCAAAATTGAACACATAAAAATCAACAAATAAGAATTCGATAAAGTCCACGACATAACCTCTGACAACACGGTCGATGATGTTGCCGATTCCGCCGGATACAATGGCAATGATACAGCAATATATAAATCCAAAGCGAATTTTTTTTGTAATGATCAGAGCGAATAAGACAACAAGGGCAATAAAGGCTGCAATAATCATTAAGGTTGTTTTGCCGCCGAGCATGCCCATCATGGCACCGGTATTCTCCACATAATTTAACTGCAAAACACCGGGAATCAGCATTTTTTCACCGATCGGCTTAAGATCCGCAACAACAAAATACTTTGTCAGCTGATCGATTCCGACAAGTACGGCGATAACAGCGGCTGTAATTATATTTATCATCAGCTATTAGTCCTCTTCATCTTCAAAGTCGGTTACAACAAAGCCTGACGATGGTTTGAATGAGGTGTTGTTGCCGTTGTAACCTTTTCCTTTAGCAACTCTGGTCACGGGTTCATCGCGCGACGCGGCAACGCTTTCCTGCTCCTCTTCGCTCTCCTCGTCTTCGTTGGATTCAGAAGAACTGATGTCATCTAAAAAGGAAGAGAAATAGGAGCTGAGGCTATCGGAGCCGGAAGAAATATCCTCAAATTCAGTCGGAACGGCATCTTCATCTTTCACTTCAATTACTTCTTCATCGCCAGTCTGCGGATCGGCGATGCCTTGTGAAGCTTCGTTTTCTTCCGGATCTTCGGCATTAAACTCAAAACGCTCAATAGCGTCGTCGTCCGACTCGCCGATTTCAGGCTCAACGTTTTCGGCAACCGGCGCAACAACAATATCGTCGGGTATTTCGATTTTGTCCAAAGCCGGCACAACGACTGAAATCATTTTTTCGGTTTGCGCCTTAAATAAAGCAATATCCTTCTTGACGGCATTGAGTTCGGCTTTCGCCTCTTTGATGATTGCTTCGCATTTTTCGTTCGCCTTTTTGGCATCGGAATAGGCAGATGCAACAATCTTACTTGCCTGTTCGTTGGCATTGGCAATAATCTTTTCCGCCTTTTCGTTCACTTTTTGTGTGTAGTCCGCCGCCGCGGCTTCCGCCTGCTTCTTCACACGGTCAAGCTCGGTTTCGGCTCTTGATAAATAAGCGTCGGCCGTTGAGGTCTTTTCGCTTACATAGTCGTCGGCTTTTTTCTTGGAATCCGATACAATTTCCTCCGCTTTAAGCTTTGCTTGTGCAACAAGATCCGCCGCCTGCTTTTTTGCATCCTCGATCATTTTGTCCGAAAGTGCCTGCGATTTGATGATCGCGTTGGCAATTGAGTTTTTTCCTTCGTTGTACTCTTCAACCAAAGCAGAAAGAGAAGCAAATTTTTTCTTTAAAACCGAGTTTTCGGAATAAAGCTCACTATAAGCGGCATAAACCCGCTTTTGAAATTCGTCGACGTCCTGGGCACGGTAGGCTCCTCGGCCGGCAAGAGGAAAAGAAGTGTTTTTCAATTGATTCGGTACAATCATGATTCACGTCCCCCTTATTTTATGTCGGATTAATAAAACGTTCCGGGGCTTACCTGATCATAAAAATCACCGGCAAGCTCTATCGAGTTGGGTACAATTAAGTATACATTTGATGCAATCGTTTCCATCTTTGATTTATAGATGTATTTTACTCCGTCAAGGAAATGCAGTACGCACATAGAATCTTCTTTATCAAGCTTCGACATATCGAGAAGAACGACAGCGTCTTGTGCCACCATACAGTCAGCGATATTCCGCGCATCTTCACGGTCTTCAAGATAAAAGTATACAACCCTGCTGACCTTTATTGCCTGCGGAATATTATTGTTCATCTGATAGATATTGGTACCCTTTTTCTTGGTAAACTTACCCGAATCATAAGATGACTTTTTCGGCTGTGTATATGAGCCGTAATTATAAGACGAAGAATCGTCTTTGGTATAGTCGGCTGTATCGTATTTGTAGCTGTAATCATCATTTTTGTAGTCGGATGAATAGTTGTTCGTGCCTTGTTCCTCGGCGGCATCCTCATATTCATCATCATATTCATCATCGTCGATATCAAACGTATCGTCATCATCGTCAACGTCAGTTGCTCTGAGTATCTTATCTTTCAGTTCTCCGAATAATTTAGATTTCATTTCTTTATCCTCCGTTTAGTACATTCTCGGTCCGAAAATCGAAGATCCTATCCTGACAAGGTTTGCTCCGCAGGCAACCGCTTCTTTGTAATCACCCGACATTCCCATTGAAAGGACAGACATATTTATATTATCTATATTTTTCGCCTTGATGTCAATAAACAATCGGTTCATTTTCTCAAAATATTTGCATAAATCCGAAACATTTTCACAAATCGGGGGAATTGACATCAATCCTTGAATTTTTATTGACGGTAAAGAAATAATTTCTTCAATCAATCTCATTACTTCGTCATATGCAATTCCGGTCTTTGACTCTTCTTCACCGATATTTACCTCGATAAGGCAGTCGGTACAAATACCGAGCTTCTCACTTTGCTTTGAAATTTCACGGGCAAGCCTGATACTGTCAACAGACTGAAACATTTCAACCTTACCGACGATCTGCTTAACTTTGTTGGTTTGCAAATGTCCGATAAGGTGGACTTTACAGTTGTCAAGATTCAGAAATTCTTCCTTTGATAAAAATTCCTGAACCTTATTCTCGCCGATCAGATCAATTCCGCATTCAATTGCGTGATTGATAAAAACAGGCTCAACCGTTTTGGTAACAGCCATGAGCTTTATATCTTCGGCGGTGCGTCCGCTTTTCTCGGCGGCAATTTTAATATTTTCTCTGATTACACTGAGGTTATGCTCGATATTTGAGAAGCCTTCCTCAACCGAGAACCTTTCCATCATATAGATTCCTGCCTTTCAAAATTATTCTGTCATACTGTTTCAGCACCTTATTCTGGTCGGCATTTTTATCCTCCTCGTCAATTGCCGGGTTTGCAAGCACATAACTGTCCGTTCGGTAAACAACGTCAATCGGCTTGAAAACCGCAATCTGACCGGAATAAACGTAAACACCGATCGTTCCATTCCCGTCGTCCGTGATCGCTTCGTTGCTGATTTTAAATCCGCTGTAATTTCCCAGCGAGATGACAGCGTTTTCTTTCCGAAGCTTGAGTATATCCTTATCTATGCTTTTACATTTAAGCACAACAGCAAGTGTATCACCGGTTTTATTCATGCCAGAAACAGTCATTTCCAGATTCTCAATGCCTTTTTCGGGAAAGCTGACATAGAGAGTGCTTCCGGAGGAAATGTTTGATGCCTGTGAAACCGGAATATTGAACGCAAAATACCAGATATGCTGACCGACGATCTTTCCGAAGGCATTGTTGGTTTCAGAAGGCTTCTTGTTGAGAAGTTTTTCGATCTGCTTGACGGTGATTCCGTCGGTACGAAGCTTTTTGTAATCATAACACTGTTCAAAGCCGTCAACGGTACTGACAAAGTATCCGGCAAACGGAGCACTGATCCCTGTTTTTTCACCAATCTGATTTGAAAGGACCTTAAGTTGGTCAGTGTAAGCTGTAATTTCCTTCGAAAAATCGCTGTTTTCTCCGGTTGCTGTCTGTCGTGAAATCAAGGAGTAGTTAATATTGGTCAACAGTTCCTCGCAATTTGTAAAATCATTCTTTTCGATTGCATAAAGATACTTATTGATTGACAACGTGATATCGGAATTGAGAGCGGAAATATCAGAATTTTTGGTGTTACCCATTTTTTGAAAAAGACTCAGATATCGGATCTTTGCGTCAATTTCGACGCTTTGCCGGTATGCTTGTCCTTGTTCCTGCGTTGCGAATTTATACGCAATATAATCACCCTTTGCGACATTTTCACCGTCATCAACCGCAGGCTGATAAATCCCGTCGGCTTTTCTGATAAGGATTGCTGTATTAACGGAGTTTGCTACTTTTGCTTCGTCCCGTATTGCAATTCCACTGACCGGTGTTGAATCGCTTTCGGTCACATAGGCGGCACTTTGTGTAAGGATAGCGCCGGTACGTCTGAAATAAGCCGCCTGAATCACATAAGACACCACAAGTAAGCTGAGAACCGAAAGAATAACGATCATAATCTTATTGGAATTTGATTTATTTTTTTCCATATCAAGCTCCTAAATACTGTGAAATTACCTGTGCACATTCTTCGAAAACCGATTTTTCATCATCAATATAAAGCCGGATTACATTATCTTTGTTTCGGAACCATGTCAGCTGTCTTTTTGCATATCGGCGGGTTTCCATTTTCAGCTTTTCAACCGCCGACTCAAGACTTATCTCGCCGTCAAGATACGGCTTTAATTCTTTATAGCCGATTGCCTGTCTTGCTGTGTTCGATGCATCGATATTAAAAAATGCTTTTGCTTCTTCCACAAGTCCCATCTCAAGCATTTTATCGACTCTGTTATTGATTCTTTGATATAAAACGTCTCTGTCACGAGCATCAAGCACAAAAAGCAAAAAACGATACGGACTTTCTTCGTTATGGGAAAGATTGTTTTGTTCGGAGATCGTCTTACCGGTCGAATAATAAATTTCCAATGCTCGGATAATTCGTTTTGAATCATTGATATGAAGTTTTTGTGCCGTTTCGGGATCAACTCTTTTCAGCTCTTCATACAAGCCCTCGATGCCATCGGCTTCTTTTCTGTTTTCAAGTTTCTCCCTGATTCCATTTTTTTCATAGTCGAGAAAAACGGTATTGTGAATCAGCGTATCAATATATAGCCCGGTTCCGCCGCAAACGATTGGAAGCTTTCTGCGGGATAAGATATCATCAATCGCCGCATAAGCTAACTTCTTATATTTTGCAACACTGAAGCTTTCACCCGAATCAACGAAATCAATCAAATGATGCCTGATTTCTGCGGTTTCTTCTTTTGTCGGCTTTGCCGTCGCAATATCCATCGATTTATAAATCTGCATTGAATCCGCCGAGACAATCTCACCGTCGAATTTTTTTGCAATTTCAATGGAAAGTCCGGTTTTTCCGCTTGCGGTCGGACCGGCTATTACAACAATTAAAGGTTTTGACATATTAAGCTCCCGAATCATTGGATTCTTCCGAATTGCTTTTCAAGCTCATAACGGGTCATCTCGATAAGTACCGGTCTGCCATGCGGACAATATCGGACAGAATTATCATAGATAACCTGTTTTGCGAGCGCAGTAAGCTCGATGGCGGAATTGTTATTCCCCGCTTTAATTGCAGCCTTACAGGCAGTTGTATGCAGAATCATATCAATTCTGTCGGTTTGCGCGTCTGTTTTGCCCTGAAGAAGATTGGTTGTGATCTCACCGATAATATCTTCCACATCGCCGGGCTCTATCATCATCGGACATTCTCTGATGATAACAGTGCCTTTTCCGAAATCTTCAACGGTAAATCCGCAGGCAGAAAAAGTATCAAGATTTTCAATGACACAGTTGTACTCGTTTTTGGTGAGCATCACCGTAGCCGGCGAAAGAAGAATCTGTTTTGCATTTTCGTTCATGCTGTTTTTCAGCTTGTTAAAAATGATTCTTTCATGTGCGGCATGCTTATCGATGATGCAGAATTTGTCATTCAATTCGCAAAGGATATAGGTTTTAAAGGCCTCTCCGATCAATCGGAATGTATCCTCGCGCTTTTCCGCGGAAAAGCTGACGGTGCTCTTTTCGTCTTGTTCTTTTTCAGGCAGTTGTGTGATTTTGGCAGATTCTGCTTTCCTTTCGGGTACAATTTTTCCGACTAAATCCGGAACTTCGTCATTGGAAATATAAGGGTTGTCAATTTTCGGGGAAGCGACAGCTGTTGATCTATTGCTGAAATCATCAGCCTTCATGCTTGTCCAGAAATCCGGATTCGGTTTCGGTTTTTCAACAGGTTTGCTCTCAACCATTTCAAGCTGAACCGCTTTCGGTACGGAACGTTCAACTACACGGCTGATGTCGAATTTCGGACGGGCAACAGTCGCTTCAATTGAAGATTTCACGGCATAATAGACAGCCGAATAGATCTTCCTTTCGTCGCTGAAACGAACCTCAGTCTTTGTCGGATGAACATTGACATCGACTGTATAAGCCGGAACCTCAATATTCAGCACACAGGCGGGAAATTTACCGACCATGATTGAATTTTTATAGGCGTTTTCGATGGAGGCCGTGCAAGAACGGGATTTGATATACCGACGGTTCAGGAAAAAATGCTGCATCGAACGGGATGCTCTCGATTTTTCGGGCAGACTGACAAGCCCGCTGACATGAATTCCGTCAAGCTCGTAATCGACTTGAATCAGACCTTCGGCAAAGTCTTTTCCGTAAACGGCATAAACCGCCGAAAGCAGTTTGCTGTCACCGGGAGTTAAAAGCGTTTTTTTGCCGTCACGGATAAACCGAAAGCTGATTTCCGGATGCGATAGCGCAAGCTTATCAACCGTATCGGCAACGGCATTTGCCTCGGATACATCTTTTTTTAAAAATTTCATTCGTGCCGGTGTATTATAAAACAAGTCTCTTACCACAATGGTTGTCCCGTCCGGACAGCCGGCAGGCTCATTTTTTATTTCTTCGGAACCTTCGATTCTATAACAGGTGCCCTCGTTTTCTTCCTTGGATTTCGTCAGCATCTGAACTCTTGAAACGGCAGCAACCGAAGCTAAGGCTTCGCCCCGGAAGCCGAGCGTGAAGATTTCGTTTAAATCATCCGCTTTTTGCACTTTACTTGTGGCGTGACTGATAAAGGCCTTCGGAACATCCTGACTGTATATTCCGCAGCCGTCGTCGGTGATTCGGATATATGTGATACCGCCGTTTTTAATCTCGACGGTAATAGCGGACGCTCCGGCATCGATTGAATTTTCGACCAACTCCTTGACTACCGAAGCCGGTCTTTCGACAACTTCGCCGGCGGCTATCAGCTCCGCTACACTTTTCGGCAGTATATTGATTCTCGCCAACGAAATCGCCTCCTTTTATCCGTTGTTTCTCGCTTTTGACGCAAGCTGACTGAGCTTGGTAAGCGCCTCAAGCGGCGTTAATGTATCAGTATCGATGTTCTTGAGTGTGTCGATAATTTCATCGTCAATCGTCGAATGAAGGGAAAGCTGAAGATTTTCCGATTCGTCCGATATGGCATCGAAATCCGCCTGTGTCAGCTTGCTTTTTAACGCTTTGTCTTCCGATTCAAGCTGATACAAAATTTCTCTCGCTCGATTTACAACAGGTGTCGGAACGCCGGCAAGCTTTGCCACTTCTACACCGTAGCTGCCGTCGGCACCCCCGCGCACGATCCGACGTAAAAATGTGATCGTGTCTCCCCTCTTTTTGACGGAGATATTATAATTCTTCACGCCGTCAACCTTGCCTTCCAGCTCGGTCAGTTCATGATAATGCGTCGAAAAAAGGGTTTTTGCGCCGATTTTCCGCTTATCGGCAATATATTCCAGAACGGCTCTTGCAATACTCATTCCGTCAAAGGTGGAAGTACCGCGTCCGACTTCATCAAGAATAATCAGGCTTCGTTTTCCGGCAGATTTAAGAATATTCGAAACCTCGTTCATTTCGACCATAAACGTCGATTGACCCGACGCCAAGTCGTCCGAAGCACCGACTCTTGTAAAGATGCTGTCAACCAAACACAGATTTGCTCTTTTTGCCGGAACAAACGAACCGATCTGCGCCATAAGACAAATCAGAGCAACCTGGCGCATATAGGTCGATTTACCTGCCATATTGGGACCTGTGATAATGGCACATCGGTTTTCGCCGCAGTCGAGATAGGTGTCGTTCGGCACAAAGGGCAGATCCCCGAGCATTTTTTCGACAACCGGGTGCCTGCCTTCAATGATTTCAACCGTTGAACCGTCGGACATGGTCGGACAAACATAGTTATTATCAACGGCTGCACTTGCAAGGGAACAAAGCGTATCAACCGTTGCCACCGCATTTGCCGTAAGCTGAATCCGGTTATACTCGGCGGCTACTTTTTTTCGGATCTGACAGAAAATCTCGTATTCAAGCTTGACGCTTCTTTCCTGTGCACCGAGAACCTTACTTTCAAGTTCTTTCAGCTGTTGCGTAATGTAGCGTTCGCAGTTGGCAAGCGTTTGTTTCCGGATATAATCGTCAGGCACAAGTGTCTTATAGGAATTCGGCACTTCAATATAATAGCCGAAAACACGGTTATAGCCGATTTTCAGTTTCGGGATTCCTGTTTTTTCCCGTTCGGCCGTTTCAACGTCGGTAATATACTTTTTACCGTTTTTCTCAATATCACGAAGCTCGTCAAGCTCGCTGTTGAAGCCGTCCTTGATCATACCGCCTTCACGAACGGTAAATGGTGCTTCGGGATCGATGGATCGGTCGATAAGGCTTCTGATATCCTCAAGAAGATCAATACGGTCATAAAGCTGACTGAGTAAGGAAGATGTACTGCCTTTTAAAAGGGCTTTAATCTTAGGAAGATTTTCGATCGTCTGACGAAGGGAGTTCAACTCCTTGGCATTCGCCGATTCATAGACAACTCTTGTCATCAGACGCTCAATATCAAATATATAGCAAAGAGCTTCCGAAAGCTCATTAAGTTTCATATTGTTGTTTACAAGCTCATCTACCGCATTGTGACGCTTTGAAATTTTCGCAAAGTTTACAAGCGGTTTTTCGATCCAAGACCGCAGCATACGCTTGCCCATAGAGGTTTTGGTACGGTCAAGAACCCATAAAAGCGAGCCTTTCTTTTCCCGGTTTCTTAATGTTTCGACGATTTCAAGATTCCGTTTTGTGGAAAAGTCGATTTTCATAAATTGGCTGTCGGAATAGAAATTGATATCGGTAATACCCTCAACATCGTTCTTCTGCACTTGTTTAAGATATTTGATAGCGGCACCGACAGCGATAACCGCCGCTCTGTTTTCGTTGATGGAAAGTGAAATCAGTTTTTCAAGCCCGAAATGGTCAATACAGACATTCAGGCAGTCCTCATACTCAAAAAAGCTGTCATCCGGCATCTCACAGGATGCGGCGATCCGCTTCGAAATAAAGGAAGAGATCGGGGTGGACATGGCGCTTTTGGCGTTGAGAACGATTTCGCTCGGTGAAAAAACACCAAGCTCGTTGATGACGTTATTTTCAAGCTGTTTTCCGCTGAAATAAGTGAGATTTAAAACGCCGGTCGATACGTCGGTAAAACAGACGCCGGCGCTTTTTTCGTCCATATATAAAGTTGTAAGGTAATTGTTTTTCGAATCGTCGAGCATATTATTTTCGATAATACTGCCCTTTGTGATTACCCGTATAACATCACGCTTGACAAGACCTTTGGCAAGAGCGGGATCCTCCATCTGTTCACAGATAGCAACTTTATAGCCTTTTTCAACCAGTTTTGCTATGTAGCTATCTGCGCTGTGAAAAGGAACGCCGCACATCGGCGCCCTTTCCTCGAGTCCGCAGTTCTTACCCGTAAGAGTAAGATCCAGTTCTTTCGATGCGGTTTTGGCATCGTCAAAGAACATTTCGTAAAAATCGCCGAGTCGGTAAAACAAAATGGCATCGGGATATTCTTTTTTTGTTTCGAGATATTGTCTCATCATCGGTGTTACTTCAGCCATTTTGTTTTCCTCCTTAATTTTTAGTGATGGCAGTCCGATCCGCAGTCACAGCCGCAATCGCCGCAAGAACCGGAGCAGTTATGCTCTTCTTCGGGTTCGCAGGTTGCAGGGTCTGCACCGTTTACGCAAAGACCGAGAATCTGCATGATATAATTCATCATGGAATCAATCTCGTTTCTTGCTTCTTCGTATGCCTTCATCTTGTCGTTTTCCATGAATTTTCCGTACACTTCGTTGAATTCAAGTTCATACTTGCTCATCTTCTCGCTGTCCGGTTTTTCACTTGCAGCCTCACGCTGATAGTTCATCTGGATCAGCTGAATCTGACCCATAAGGTCAAGAAGCTCGGGATCTTTTTCGTTTGCCTCTCTTGCAGCGGCAAATTTGAGATAACGCTCGTCCTGCTGAATGGCAGCGCCGAGCTGTCTCGTAAGTTCGATTACGTCCATGTTATAACTCCTTTAAAAATATTTATGATTAACGCTAAAAAGCATTATATCCTTATTGATTGGCTAATTCGCCTTTTAGTATCCACGTTTTCGGTTCTGTGACCTTGACATAAGCAAAAGAACCGATCAGTTCCTTTGAACCCGGGAACTCTATAATCACGTTGCCTTCTGTTCGTCCGGCAAGAATACCGTCGGATTTTTCTTCTTCTACGAGCACTCTGTAAATCCGGTCTTTCATCTTTGCCGTTCTTTCGCCGGCTACTTTTTCCTGCAAGGTTGTAAGCTGAGAAAACCATTCGCCCTTTTCTTTACGGGAAACGGGATCCGGCATGTCATAAGCTTTTGTGCCCGGTCTCGGTGAAAAGATAAAAGTAAAAAGCGAAGTGTACTTAACATACTCGATTAGGCTTAACGTGTCTTTAAACTCTTCATAGGTTTCACCCGGAAAGCCGACAATAATATCGCTTGTTATGGAAAGTCCGGGCATCTTTTCATATGCATAGTCAATCAGACCGATGTATTTTTTTCGGTCATAATGGCGGTTCATCTCTTTTAACACACGGTCATTTCCTGATTGCACCGGCAAATGCAGATGCTTGGCAATCTTTTTGCATTCCGCCATTGTGTCGATGAGTTCTTTTGTGCAATCTCTTGGGTGCGACGTCATGAAGCGGACAATAAAGTCTCCGTCAATATCGTTGATTCTTCGAAGCAATGCCGGAAAACGATACTCTTCGGACAGATCTTTATTGTACGAGTTGACGTTTTGTCCTAAAAGATTGATTTCTTTATAGCCTTGCTTTACCAAAAGTTCAACTTCATTGACAACATCGTCAAAGCTTCGGCTTCTTTCCCGCCCTCTTACATACGGAACAACACAGTAGGCGCAAAAGTTATTGCAGCCGTACATAATCGGAACCCACGCTTTGAACGCACCGTCACGCTTTATGGGAAGTCCTTCGACAATGTTTCCGTCGCTGTCGGTGATGTCAAAAACTCTTTTTCCGGTGCACAGACAGCGATAGATAAACTCAGGAAGCTTATAAATAACATGTGTGCCGAAAACAAGATCAACATACCGGAAGCTGTTTCTGATTCTTTCGGCAGCGTAGCCTTGCTGCATCATACAGCCGCAAAGAGCAATAATCATGTCCGGCTTTTCGGTTTTATATTGCTTCAACGCACCGACATTACCGTAAACCCTGTCCTGTGCATGCTCACGGATGGCACAGGTGTTATAGAGAACCAAATCCGCTTCTTCGACTTTATCGGTCAGCACATATCCCATATTGCAAAGCATACCTTTCAGACGTTCGCCGTCGGCAACATTTCCCTGACAGCCGTAGGTATGAACAAAGGCTTTCGGCGGTTCAATCGGAAAGCGTGAAGAAAGAACCGTTCTGACAAGATCGGTATATTCGGTTTGTTTTTTGAGCTGCTCCGGAGAGACTGAAAATTTACTTATATTGTTATCCAAAATTATTCCTCCGGTTTCGTGTTTTCCGTCTTTTTATCGGACTTTTCGTAAAGTTCCATGAGTTTTTTGATTTTATAATTTACCGCAGATCTTGAAATCGGTGGGGCATACATCTGACCGAGCTCACGCAGGCTTGCGTCGGGATTTTCAATTCTGAGATTCAAAAAGAATTTTGACGGTTCGTCAAGTGTGTCGTAAACACCGTTTTCGATCAGCTTATTGAACGCTTCCACCTGATCAAAAGAGGCTTTCACGGTTCGTGAAATATTGGCAACGCTGAAATTGCTTTTACGGTTGGCGCTGTTTCGGACATCTTTGAAGATTTTGATATCCATGATTTCAAAAGCAGCATTTTGCGCTCCCATAATGTTCAGAAGATCTTCGATGCTTTCGCTGTCTTTTAAATAAATGACGTTAATGCCTCTTCTTGTCATGGTTTTTGCTTTCAGATTATACTCGGTAAGCATTTTCTCAAGGTCACGGCTCAACGCACGGAACGGAACAACAAACTCAAGATGATATCCTTTATTCGGGTCGGAAATTGTTCCGCACGAAAGAAATGCACCCCTTAAAAAAGCACCGTTGCAGCAATTCCATGCCTCGGAGGGGTCACCCGTACTTTCATTGAGGAGATTGCCTCGGTTAATCCGCATCACGGCTTCGTTTCCGCTGAGAGAAAAGCATTCAAATACTTTTTTCATGCTATCGGTACCGGTGACGGATACAGTATACTTTCCCGCCTTTGATATTTTCAGTTCGGGGCAAACACCGCATTCGGAATTTACACAGTCACGATACTTTTCGGCAACACACTCATGCTCGGTCATAATCGAAATGCCCGAATAATTGAAGCTTCTTGCGAAAAGCAAAAGGCCGTAGGTTAAAGCGTGCATACAGCAAGGCGGCATATTTTCTGTTTTTGTAAGCTCCTGTTTTACTTTGGCTGAAAAAGACATGGCAACCTCACTTTAAAATATCCCTGTGACTGACGCTCGCACTGTAACCGTTACGGATAAGATGGTTATAAAATGCCTGGGCAAAAGTAACCGAACGGTGGTGACCACCGGTACAGCCGAAAGCAATAATCAACTGGCTTCTGCCTTCTTTCTGACAGAGCGGTATAGTAAAATCGATCTGCTGTTTGAGTAAATCTTCATATTTTTTCGCTTCGTCAAACTGCATGACATAGTCACTTACGGGGCTGTCAAGTCCGGTAAGGTTTTTCAATTCCGGGATATAGAACGGATTCGGCAAAAAACGAACATCATATACAAAGTCGGCGTCGTTCGGTATGCCGTGCTTAAAGCCGAATGACATACAGTGAATATGCATTTGTTTATGCTCATCCGCCGAAAACATTCCTAAGACCCGAACACGGCATTGCGCGGCGGAAAGATTTGACGTATCAAGGAAATAATCCGCCTGCGCTCTGGCACGGGCAAGAAGCTTTCGTTCTTCGGTAATGGCCGCACCGATTGACTCAAAACCCGTCTGAAGCGGATGCCGGCGGCGGGTTTCTTTATATCGGTTAATGAGAACATTGTCATCCGCATCAATAAACATCAGCTTGTATGGAATCTGAAGCTCACAAAGCGAATCAAACGCATCGAACAGTTCGGAAAACGCCGTGCCGGTTCTTACGTCGGTAACAACGGCAACACGGTCATGTTCACCGCTGCTTTTGATAAGCTGAGCGAAAACGGGTATCAGCTTCGCCGGAAGATTATCGGCACAGAAAAAGCCGATATCCTCAAGGGAATTGACCACACATGATTTACCCGCCCCGGACATTCCGGTAATAACTACAAATTCCATAAAATCTCACCGTCAAATCGTTTTAATTTCAGTTTCAAGCTGAACGTTGAATTTATCTTTGACCGTCTGTCGGCATATGCCGATCAGCTTTTTAACGTCTTCACAGGTTGCATCGCCGATATTGATGATAAATCCGGCGTGCTTTTCGGAAACCTGCGCTCCGCCGACCGTTCTTCCCTTCAGTCCGCTTTGTTCAATCAAAGCACCGGCAAAATAGCCTTCGGGTCTTCGGAAAACACTTCCCGCACTCGGATATTCAAGTGGCTGCTTTGTGACCCTCCGGTTGAGAAGATCGTCCATTTTTTCTTTGATCTCGTCTTTATTGCCTTTTGTAAGACGGAACAAAACTCTGGTTATAATACAGCCGTTTGTTGTATAGGCACTCTTCCTGTATCCGAAGCAAAGCTCTTGCTCTGAAAGTTCCCCTGTTTTTCCGTCCCTTGTCAAATGGTGGCAGGTTGTCGCAACGTCTTTCATTTCGCCGCCGTAAGCACCGGCATTCATATATGCGGCGCCGCCGACCGAACCGGGAATCCCGTATGCGAATTCAAGACCGGACAATCCGTTTGCGAGAGCGAACTTACATACGGCGGAAAGATTAGCACCTGCTCCGGCTTCGATTGTAGTATCGTCAAGCTGACGGATTTCCTCAAATTCGCCGCAAAGCTTGATAACAACGGCATCAATGCCGTTGTCGGAAACAAGAAGATTGCTGCCGTTTCCGACGATATAATACGCGATATTATTTTCGTAACAAAATGTGACTGTTGCCTGAAGCTCATTTTCGGTCTTTGCAAAAACAAAAACTTTTGCTTCTCCGCCTATTCGGAAGCTGGTGTGAAGCTTCATGGGCTCATTTTCGTTGTAACGGATATCATTCTCAGTTAAAAAATCAGTAATCGGGTTCAAGAGAAAACCTCCGGATTAGTATTTTACAAGAGCAGCGCCGATGATTCCGGCATCGTTTCCGAGCTTCGCCTTGCAGATTTCGGTCTGCGTATTGGAATAACGGCTGTAATGGAACTCGTCAACATATTTTCTGACGGGAGCAAGAAGATTTTCACCCTCATTGCTGATACCGCCGCCGAAACAGATCATTTCCGGCTGGAAGATATTGATCACGTTGATCGTTCCGATTGCAACATATTTTATGTATTGTTCGACAACTTCTCTTCCGGCACTGTCGCCTGCTCTCATTGCGTCGAATGCGGTTCTTCCGCCGACGTTATCGATGTTTCCGTCGCACATATCCCACATTTTGCTGTCTTTGTTTTTAAGCATAGCGGCTTTTGTCTGATTGACAAGCGCAGTTGCCGAGGCATAACGTTCCCAGCAGCCACGTCTGCCGCAGTTACATTCTTCACCGTCAAATTTGATTACCATATGGCCGAGCTCGCCGCCGGTTCCGTTGCAACCGATTAAAATCTTTCCGTCGTCAACAATACCCGAACCGACACCGGTACCGAGCGTTATGGCAATAAAGTATTTTTTACCGATGCCTGCGCCGGCCATGGCTTCGCCGAGAGCGGCACAGTTTGCGTCGTTTTCAAGATAGACATCGACATCAAGCATACTTTTGAAAATTTTGACAGCGGGTACATTGTGAAAATCAAGATTGTTGGCAAATTCAATTGATCCATTTTCACGGTCAACCGAACCCGGTGTTCCGATTCCGACACTTTCGATTTCATTAAGACCGATTCCGGCCTGCTTTGCGGCACCTTTGACACATTCGACGATATCGAAAAAAATCTCCTGCGCCGGACGTGGAGCATTTGTTTTGGCTTTTGCCCGACCGATAATCTCATACCGATCGTTGATAACGCCTGCAACGATATTGGTTCCGCCTAAGTCTACTCCTACTTTGTACATAATTCTACTCTCCTTTAAAAAGTTCCCCACATTTCGATTTCATCTTCCTGCGGGATTACATCTTCAACCATACCAAGGTTATGCATAAGCTCCCTTGCGGCATTATAACCCATTTTCTTTTGTCTGTTATTCATCGCCGCAACCTCAATAATAATAGCAAGGTTTCGACCCGGCTGTACGGGTACGACCGTGTACGGAACACTGACGCCGAGAATTTCTTTTGTGACATTTTCCAACCCCATACGGTCGTATACTTTGTTGCTGTCCCACGGCTCAAGTTCAATCACCATGTCGATTTTTTCCGCAAGCTTAACCGCACCCATACCAAATATACGCCTGGCATTGACAATACCGATTCCGCGAAGCTCGATAAAATGCCGGATGTTGTCCGGAGCCGAACCAATCAGCGTCTTTGCTGTGGTCTTTTTAATCTCGACCGCATCGTCGGCAACCAGCCGGTGTCCTCTTTTAATCAGTTCGATCGCCGTTTCGCTCTTACCGACGCCGCTGTCACCGAGAATAAGGACACCTTCACCGTAAACCTCAACAAAAACGCCATGCCTTGTGATTCTTTCGGCCAATTCAACGTTGAGATAGGCGATAATCTCAGCCATACATCGCGAAGTCGAGTCGGTCGATTTAATGACCGGCACCTCATATTCTTCGGCAAGATCAAGGATATCCTTCGGACATTCAAGGCTTCTTGTAACAATCAATAACGCCGGTTTCTTTGACATGAACAGTTCTAAACGACTGCGGCGTTCGGCTTCGGGAATACTGTTTATGTATTCGATTTCAGTCATGCCAAGGAAATTGATCCGCTCATTGTCGAAATAGGATTCAAATCCCGAAAGAATCAATCCGGGACGATTTACGTCAGGGGACGTGATGAAGATATCTTCGGGCGCTTTCGGCATATACAGTTTTTCAAACTGATTATCTTTCAAAAGTTTTTCCAAAGATACTGAATATTTTGAAGACATGGAACACCTCCGACTTGTGCATAGTCATACTTGTATATTATAGTATAAAACAACGAATAATCCAACAGTTTTACAGGATTTTTTTAAAAAATTTTATTTTTACCGCTTAGAACAATCAGCTTGTTCTTATTCGGATTTCTGCGGAAAAGAAACCGCCGCTCACCGGTTCGGCTTGCGGCAGTACCATATTGTGTTTTTATTTAAAACGCTTCTTACATGTAAAGTTTTTCATGACAATCTTTCTGACGTCGGTATAATCAAAAATCGCACAACCGTCAGCGGTATAATCAGAATATCCGCAGTGTTCCATAAGAAGCTTCAGCCCCTTCGATTTTTCTTCATCAAGACATTCAAAAACCTGTCCGAATCCGATAAAGCTCTGATAATCGGCAGTAACCCCAACGTTGAGCTTTACATATTTTTCAAAATGATCCGCTTCAACACAGACGTTCGGATTTTTCTTTGCAAGCTCGTTTTTCTTGCCGACAATTGCGCCGTGATAGTATAAAGTCAGCGTTTCGTCGTTGTCCTCGAGGCCGAACGATACGGGGACGATATACGGATATTCTTCATCAAAAAATCCGAGACGCACGGTATCACAGGAAAGAAGAAAGTCAACAATTTCTTTTCTGTCCGTTATTTCTCTGTCGCTTTTTCTCACGAAAACCACCCTTTATTCAACAATATAAACACATACGCCGTGTCTTTCGGTCTTTGCACCGATGACAGATACATTTTCAGTGTGAGTATCATTCCATACATCATATACATTGTATGAGTCTTTTTCGGGAAGATTGACGAATCCGAGCTTCGAAATTTTTCTCAGGTCGAGGTCTGTAACAGCAGATTTTGAACCCTTGTTCAGAACACAAACGGCAATTCTGCTGTTTTCAAG
>JALEYA010000235.1 GCA_022779945.1 Oscillospiraceae bacterium
GAAGATGGAAGCCGACGGCATCAAAATGAACATTATCTGCAAGTACGGCTTCCAGACGCCCCCGTTCATTGACGGAAGAAGAAAGCTCAGCGACAACCGGATCGAAGTTTCTGCGCAGTCCTTCGGTGCAACGACAGCCGACACCAACAAGGAGCTTTCCTGGTGTTATCTGAACAAGGCCAAGAAGAACGGTACGGACAAGTACATCTCGCCCGACAAGAAGATTGACTCGTCAACCGCACTTTTCCCGGATTCGACATGGTATATCAAGAACATCAAGCACAATCCGTTTCTTGACTGTTTTAACCCGTTGATGCTCGCAATGTGTTACAGTGACGGGCAGATGACAATCGACAGCGACGAAAACTGGCCGCAATACCTGTATTATGACGATTCGAACGATACCTGCATACCGCTTACAAAAGACAACATGAACACGGAGCACTATACTGATAACAGATTCTCGGCGTTCTTCCGACTGTTGAAAGCCTTCTTTGCCCTGATTCAAGAGAAGCTTCAGCAGGTTACCGTTGCGAAATAAGCGAAACAGGAAACCATGCTATTGCTGACCGGGATTCCGTAGCCGAAAGGCTGTAAGAAAGCAAAAATTGCATAAGAAAATTGACTGTAATTTGCGAAAAACACGCATTTTGCAGTCTTTTTCTTTTGCCAAAATGAGATGAATTTTTTCGGTTGGGTAGGTAAGGTATCTTTCATATTATAAGTAGAAAAACAGTACTGGAGGAAACAAAACGACGATATAGAAACCAGCGAAGCATAACGGTTATACAGGCGTAAAACGGTTGTATAACCGCTTATGCGGATAGCACGAAGCAAAATTTCAAATAGCGAACTCAGTACGTCACGCTGAAGTTGCTTACCTCGCTCGGCACCCCACCACGGGTAAAAATAGAGCCTTTGACACTTTACCGTATTTTCATATAGAGGGGAAGTAAAAAAAGACAGCGAAAACCAAGCATTACGCAGACAATTACAAAGCAAGTCATCGAAAATCTGCAAAAGGTCAGCTATGACAAGACACGAAAACAATATCGGATCAACGCCAAGCGATTTATCAAATTCTGCCGTGAGAAATATGATTGCAAAAGCTTTGAGGAATGCCGACAGTACATACAAAGCTATATTGATACTTTAGTTGAAGAAAACTATTCGCCGTCAACCATTCATACTTACGCTGCGGCTATCTGCTCCGCTTTCAATGTGCCGCTTGAGGAGATTAAAAAGCCCAAAAGAAAAGTATCGGAATATACAAGAGGGAGGAATGAAAATGTGTTATTTGTGAAAGACAAAAAATCAGATTTGTATGACGAAAGTTGGTCTTCACTCGTTTCTTTTCAGAGACGAGTGGGTATCCGCCGAAACGAATTGAAAAATCTTTGCGGCAGAAATCTCAAACATGATGAAAGCGGTTATTTATGTGTGGAAGTCCTCAGAGGAAAAGGAAATAAATACCAGCTCCAGCGAATTTTGCCGCAAGACGAGGATTTCGTCAAAGCCTACTTTGACGGTAAGGCACCGGACGAAATAATTTTTCCGCCGGAACTGTTCAACAATGACCTCAATCTCCATTATCTTCGAGCCGAACACGCAAAAGAGTATTACAATTATCTTCTCAAGCCTATCAGAACAGAACCCGGCTACCGTGAACAGTTGGAAGCCGAGATTCGCAAAAGATGGGATTTATACAACATCGACAAACGAACCGGCAAGCCAAAAAAGTTTAATGAAAATCTCATCAGGGGTTACTACTGTCTTAGGGGAGACACAAGAAAAATGGCAATCAAAAAAGGCTTGCCGGTGAAGTATGACCGTCTTCCAACGCTTGCTACTTCAATTTTTGCACTTTCGCATTGGAGATTGAACGTTTGTATTCACTCTTATCTGCTTGCGTGATTCATTATGTGAAAAAAGAGAGTATATTTTTCTGATTGTCACGTACAATATATTATATATGTGAACACAAACGCAATAAATAAAGACCTATCGGGTTCATAAATCTTGACAATTGTACACAAAAATGCGTATAATAAGAGCGTAAGGAGGTGCAAATTTATGGCACAGGCAACATTCAGTGTTCGTATGGACGAAACATTAAAAAAACAGTTCGATCAATTATGCTCTGATTTTGGTATGAATGCATCAACAGCAATCAATGTTTTTGCACGGGCGGTTGTGAGAGAACGAAAAATTCCGTTTGAAATCGCATCTCCGCAGCCAGAAATCACAAGGGGAAAAGCAATGCAGGCTTTTACGGCTTTGCGTGCCCAGTCTGCCGAGAATTTTCCGGAGAGTATGAGCCTTGACGAGATTAACGAGGAAATTCGCAAAGCACGAGCCGGTGAAGAATCATGATGTGTTATGCGGTGATCGATACAAATGTTCTGGTCTCTGCTTTGTTGGCGAAAAAATCCGATTCTGCTACGGTACAGGTTATCGAAAGAATGATCAAAGGTGAAATCATTCCTGTTTACAGCAACGAAATAATGAATGAGTATCATGAAGTTTTAAGCAGAAAGAAATTTAAGTTTTCTCCGGAACTCGTTACATTCTTTTTATCGGCGATTGAAAAATTCGGGATATTGGCAGAACCGTCAGAACAGGAATTACTCTTCCTGATATGAAAGATTTGCCGTTTTATGAGGTTGTTATGGAAAAACGTGATGATAACGCATATCTTGTGACCGGAAATCTGAAACATTTCCCCGAAAGAGAATATATTGTTACAGCAAGACAGTTACTTGATATTTTGGACAAAGAATAACACTGAACAGTCAGCCGATAAAGGTTGGCTGTTTTTTCGGTTGTGATGCCACCTCATCTGTCATATTAAAGATAAAGGACAACATCACGACAGGAGGATTTTTAAAATGTCAAACTCAATGCAACCAACAACACAAACGGAGGTCTATGTTCTCGGCTGCGATTTTATCGCTGAAGTCATAACGGTCAATATGTCCGGCGGCTCGTTACGAACTCTCAATTTGTATCGAAGCGGCGAAAACAATCGAAAGATCATGCCTCACAAAAGCTATTCGACCAATCCAAAGGACGATGCCGATGCTAAGGCGGATATCGGCTCATTCCTTACCGATATCAAGCGGTGCGAACAAATCTGGAACCGGTTCATGGACAACGAAGAAATCTCCAGTCCGTAAGTGCATCTGCCAGCCCCTCTGTTACTTTTTGTAGCAGAGGGGTTTGGCGATTTAGTACGAAAAAAGGATTTCTAAACAGATTTTCTTGTTTGGATAGTTTTTCACGAAAGCTAATTGATATTAAAAGAATGTCAAAAGCTACTTCCGCTATCGGAAAAGCAGTTGAGAAGATGCCGGTTATCAGCAAAACGCAGATTGATGAAAATCTGATTTTAGTAGGTGATCGGATCAATGAATACGGAATTGGCAAAATCAGAGATAGAATGAATGTCCTTATTGACCGTCAAAGCGTCAAACCACGCCAACACCGGAGAAAGCTTCTCGTAATTACAACAAAAATCCCTCCGGAAGAATTGTCTCATTGAGTGAGTCATTCCCCTGAGGGTGTTTTTCAGTTATTTTTCTGCTTTTTCATTGTCAAGCTTTTTCAAGATTTTTTCAAGCATGATATCGCACGTATCAACAAGATCTATCATATCGTCAATGAATTTCTGATCGCATTTTTCATCGTCTCGGTCGAGTTCTTTTTCTATGATTTTTTCCGCCTCACTGAGTGCAAGATCAAATAACAGAAACATTAACGCAAGCTCTTTTTTGTTTTTCACCAAAATCACCTCGTTTTTTCTTTCTGATATTAGTATGAAAGACAGCAGAGAAAAAACTGAAAAATCAATTGAGAGGTTATCGTATCTTTCATAATAATAGTGAAGTCAATCACGAGTGGAGTTTGACTGAATAAAACAATTTATGGAGGAAAAACAAAATGAAACTATTAGTGAAAAAAGAACAGAAACATATCGACTTATATGACGGTTTTTTTTGCAGAGGTTGTGAGAGAAGAGATTGACCGTGCCAAACCGAAATTTGATTTGTATATCAGCTTTTACCGGTGCCCTGAGGTTCGGTTACAGGTGGCGTCGTCACATACCAATCATGTTTTGCGTGTTACAAATGACAAGCAGATAAATGACATCTTACTGCAAGCCGACAATTACAAAGAAGCATGGGAACGGAAAATCCGCATCATCGACTACAACATCAAACGATTCAAATAAGGAGGAGCGAGACGATGATACAAAATGATGTCAATTATGTTGAGACAGTCGGAAGAGTGAAATTTGTATTCTTTCCAAAAGAAAAGCGGTGTTTAATCCGGCTTCAGGTTGGGTACAACATGCCTGAATTCTTTTGTGTCGATGACACAGCAGAATATGTACGGAACAATATTCAAAGTGGTG
>JALEYA010000240.1 GCA_022779945.1 Oscillospiraceae bacterium
GTGAAATACCTTCCACTTCGCGCAGGTCAACCGAATTTAGTTTTCCGTTTTCATATTCGCCTTTGACTGCCATAATGTTTGTATAAGTGTACTTGTCGGATTTATCAAGCGTGCCGGTGCTGTCCGAATAGGAAAGAACACTGTTTGCGTTGACGTCGGTAAGCATAATATCACCGTTGTCTCCGCTAACGCTGCCGTCAAGGCAAATATACTGTGTCTTCTGTGAAAGATGGGAAAGTGCATAGTCCGGATTTACCGCCTTTACGTTTGTGGAAAGAATGACGAAAGCCGTCAGCGAGCAAATGATGATCGTATCAAAAAATACCTGAAAAATTCCCCACATACCCTGCTCGGCGGACTTGCTTGTGCTTGAACAGGAGCTGACGGTTACACATCCGCCGAGACCGGCTTCGTTTGAAAAGACACCGCGGCGCATTCCGGTGCTGATACAGCGGGAAATGGCAATTCCGCCGGCACCGCCTGCAATTGCCTTGAAATCAAAAGCGTTTTTAAAAATCGAAGTGAAAACATACGGGATGTTTCTGAAGTTGATAACCAGAATGGTCAGACAGCAGATAATATAAAAAGCTGCCATGAACGGCACGATTTTTTCCGCCACACTGCTGATGGACTTTTTACCGGAACGAATAATGAGATAAACAACGACTGCTAATATGACGGCAATAACGATTTCATTTACACCAAAGCTTGAATGTATGGAAGCGGCAATACAATTTGTCTGCGTCATATTGCCGATACCGAAGCTTGCAAAAATCAAAAAGGCGGCATACAGAGCAGCAAAGGGTTTAGCGAAAAACTTCAGCTTTTTTGTTCTGTCAAAGGCGTCCTTTATGTAATACATCGGACCGCCTTTTAAAGCTCCCTTTTCGTCCTTTGTCCTATACTGAACGCCGAGAAGATTTTCGCTGTAGCTGGTCATCATACCAAGTATTGCCGATATCCACATCCAGAAAACGGCTCCGGGTCCGCCGACCGAAATCGCCGTTGCAACACCGGCAATATTACCTGTGCCGATTGTCGCTGCAAGGGCAGTTGCAACCGCCTGAAAGGGAGACAGGGATTTTCCGGGTTCATAATCATGGGTGTTTTTCTTGAAAAGTGACAGAAGTGTTTTTTTCATCCAAAGCGGAGATTTTGTAAACTGAAAAAACTTTAATTTGCAGGTAAAATATGTTCCCGCACCTAAGAGCAAAACGATATTCGGGACGCCCCAGATAAAATCGCTGATTTTTCCTAATACGGCTGATACTGATGACATAAATCGCCCTCCTTGATATTAGATTATGTTTTATCCGAAAGCGGTATACCATGTTGTAAAAGCAGGTGAATTATGATATACTTGACAGAAAGAAAGAAGGATAAATAATGGGTATTTGTTATATTATCGGAGCGGGAGAGTGTGAAAAAATCCTTATTAAACCCGCCCATGATGACTATATTATTTGCGCCGATGCAGGCTATTCGGCGGCGTTGAAAAACGGTATAGAGCCGGATATTATTGTCGGAGATTTTGACTCATTCGGTTCGGTTCCTGAAGGGAAGAACGTTGTTGTGCATCCACCCGAAAAAGATGATACAGATTCGATGCTCGCTGTTAAAATCGGGCTTGAAAGGGGATATCGGACATTCGTAATGTATGGTATGCTTGGCGGAAGAATCGACCACACATTCGCCAATATACAGCTTTTGTCGTTCCTTTGCGAACATCAGGCCAACGGACTGCTTGTGGGAAATCCATATAACGTAACCGCTGTGAAAAACGGCAGTATAAGCTTTAAAAAAGAAAACGAAGGAATGATCTCCGTTTTCTCGTTGAGCAATGAAAGCTCGGGAATCGATATAAAAGGGCTGAAATATCAGGTTCATGATTTTTCGCTCCTGTCCTCGAACCCAATGGGTGTCAGCAATGAATTTACGCAATTCGAAAGCCGAATCAACGTAGCGGACGGAACATTAGCCGTTATGTGGGAGGGAGATGCCTTCCTTAACGACATCGTCCGTAAATAAAATAGGCGATTCCAATGGATAAAAGCCCGGTTGAACAGCCGATTGCTGCAATAAGCCAAACGAGCTCATGGTGGATAAAAATGCGTGTCAGGGCTGTTCCGGCAATGCCAAGACCGATTAAAAGACTTCCGGTTCCCATACCTTTTGCATATTGATTCAGATGTTCGTCAGCAACTTTGCTGCGGGTAAACCAAGGAAGATAAAAAGCATCATGGGAGATCGAAATAATTCCGATAATTATCATTACCAATCCCGCTGCTGCCATTATTATACATTCAGTTAACATTTTTTTCACTCAATTTCAGAAAAATATTTGTATAACCTTTAAAATTTTACTTTATTTTTTTATTATACATTTATATATTATATGAACATTGTATGAATTATTACCCAATCTGAACAAAAAATGTTTTGCTAAAGACATTTAGAACAAAAAATACCGCGTTTTTATGATTTTTTTGTCCAAACTGTTCTATTTTGCTTGACTTATTCATATTTTCAGTGTACGCTTTTATTCGGAGAAATCTGACAACGAGGAAAGATAGGAGGAAAAATATGTCTATGATTTTAACCGCTGATCAACAAGCGATACTTGACGGTCAAAAAGGCGAAACTCTCGCCAAGGTGATGAAAACACTTGTGATGTTCGGCGAGGCTTTCGGTGCCGAAAAAATGGTTGAGGTAACTTCTGAATATAATCATCTTGTTACCTCTTTCGGTCTGAAAGCACTGACTCCCGTTTATGAATTGATGGAAAAACTGATTGCCGAAGGTGTTAAATCCGGTCAGAAGTTTTCAGCCGATCCGAGACCGCTCGATCCGAACGTTCCGAGCAATATTCTTCAGAATTTTATTTTTAAGAAATTCATGTATTCCAAGCAGGATTATTACGAAAAGCAGCTTGAAAAACTCGGTCTGATGGATAAAGATGCTTTCACCTGCACCTGTTATATGTCAGAAGTCGGAAACAAGCCGAAAGAAGGTGATGTTTTAAGCTGGTCCGAATCGTCTGCTGTTGTATATGCCAATTCGGTGCTCGGTGCCCGCTGTAACCGTAACTCGGGAATCATGGATATCATGGGATCGATTGTCGGATACGTTCCGTATTTCGGACTTCTTACTGATGAGGGAAGAAAAGCAACCTGGGTCGTGAAAGTAAAAACTTCTAAAAAGCCGGAAGCACAGCTTTTGGGTTCGGCAATCGGCATGAAGGTCATGGAGGATGTTCCCTTTATCTTCGGTCTTGATCAATGGCTGGGCGATACTCTTGATGAAAAGAGCTGTACCTATCTGAAAGATTTCGGTGCGGCAACGGCTTCAAACGGTGCTGTCGGTCTTTATCATGTGGCGAACCTTACGCCGGAAGCGAAAAAGCATGGGGAAGCTCTGATTGCCGAAGGGGCAAAAGAATATGTTATTGACGACGCTGAGCTTGAACGAGTAAAGGCAAGCTATCCTGTAATATGGAAAGACAAGAATGCAAAACCGAAGCTTTGCTTTATGGGCTGTCCGCATATGTCGCTTGAACAGCTGAAATCCTGGACGGACAGGGTAGAGCAGGCGCTGAAAGAAAGCGGCGAAAGCAAGGTCACGATTCCGACCGTATTCACAGCCGCTCCGGCCGTTCTGAAGGAGTTCGAAAAAACGCCGTATGCCGCCCGGCTGAAGAAAACCGGCGTTATCACTTCCTATATTTGTCCGCTGATGTATATGAATAACCCGTTATGTGCCAAAATGCCGGTTATCACATCATCAAACAAGCTTCGCACTTACACAACGTCGAAATATTACACCGATGATGAAATACTCAAAGAAATCACAAAAGGAGGGGCAAAGTCATGAAGGTTTTTAAAGGCAGAACGGTTACGCCCGGAACAGTAACGGCAAAAGCTCTTGTTACGCACGGCGGTCTGAATACACTCGCATCTTTCCAAAAAGCCCTGCAGTTCGGTGACAAAAAAGCCACCTGCGGAGATCAGAACAATCCCGATCTGTACGGTAAGCAGATGGCCGGCGCCGCTCTTTGTCTGCCTCAGACGATCGGCTCAACAACGGGCGGCTTGGTTTTATATTGTGCCTGTGCCATGAAACGTCAGCCGGCTTGTATGCTGTTTGCCAACCATATTGATTCGCTTGCAGCTTCCGGTGCAGTTCTGGCAGAGGTATGGCTTGACGATATCACGATGCCTGTTGTTGACTGTCTCGGTAACGAATTTCTCGACTACGTTAAAGACGGTATGACCGTAACCGTGAAAAGTGACGGAACGGTCGAAGTCGGATAATCATACATATTTGAATACAACGGTTGCAATACCGACGATGATGAGCACTAAACCGGTAACACGGTTTAGTGTTTTTGCGCTTGCTTTGTTGGCGATCTTTGCGGCAATCAGCGCCCAGACAAGTGTTGAGATCACACAAAAAACAAGAGCCCAGATGTCGATGATTTCGCCTGAAATCAAAAAGTGACTTGCCGATCCGGTGAATGCGGTAAAAGTCATAATAAACACGCTTGTTCCGACTGCGGTCTTAAGCTCATAACCGAGGACGGTGACAAGAACAAGGAGCATCATCATCCCACCGCCGGCGCCGACAAAACCGCAGATAAAGCCAATCATGCATCCGCAAAGGATCGACCGGATAATTCTTTGTTTTTGACTCAGTTTCTCCGCCATGCTTTCCTTGGTTGTCATAACGGGCTTCACGATAAACTTAATACCGAGGAAAACGGTCATAATCTGTGACATGGATCCCATCGCCGTATTCGGAACAAGATTGGAAACCCAACTGCCGATCATCGTAAAACAAAGGACGCTGACCATCATAACGATACCGTTTTTGATATCAAGATTCTTGCTTTTGCCGTAAGTATAGGCGCTGACTGCACTGGCGAGCACATCACTTGCCAAGGCAATACCAACCGCCTGATAGGCGGGAAGACCGAGAAACGCAATCAGCATCGGACTGATAACCGCCGCCGCACTCATTCCGGCAAATCCCGTTCCGAGACCCGCTCCGATTCCTGCAAGAAAGCAAATTATAAATTTATAAAGCATTTTTTCATCCGACCGCCCGACACCGGGAGCTATCCTTTCCTGTTTTTTGTAATGAATCGGTGAACAGAACTCTGCTCACCGAACATTTTTATTGTTTTTTGCTGACTTTCACGAAAGCATAATACCTGCCGCTGATCCAACAGCCTTCGCCGAAATCCGACTGAATGGAGATGTTGGAAATTTCAACCTGCTGTGAACCGGTCTTTTCAAGATCAAGAGACGAAACGTTGATTTCGATCTGAAGCATATCCGGCGTAATTTCATCAATCTGCGATTTCGGACCGATAATGCGGACCTCATCCAGACCGCTTGTATCAAGATTGACCGAATAGTTGTATCCGTCAGCCTGATTCAGGAAAACAGTTTTGGCTCCGGTGGCATCAATAGTTGTCTTGCTTTGCGAATGAAGATTAACACGAACCGTAAATTCCGTAATCGAGGGATCGACAACATTGACTACGGATTTATCGTCCGGCTTAAACTGAAAAGTATTCAGACCGTTCGTCAGTTCCTTGAAATCAATTGTTCCGACGTTGAAGGAATCATAGTCGGTTTCATCAAGAGGGTTGTAAGAAATTTCGACTTCCGACGGATATATGCTCACACGCGGCGGATTACTTTCAAATATCTTCGGTTCATTAATGAATTTTACGGTTGTCGGAACGGTTTTGACTTTCGAAACCGGAATGGTAATTGTGGCCGTATTTGCTTCCTGAGAAAGGCTGTCACAAACCAAAAACTGTGAGCCTTTGCTGTTTTCAAGATCAAAGCTTACCTGAGCCGTGACTTCTCTTGTTGCTTCAAGAGGCAGGTTGTTTTCGTCGAGTGTCGCTTCAAAGTAAACTTTTTTAATCTTTTCGACAACCGATGCAGGACCGCTGACATCAACGGTGCTTAAAGAAGCGACAGGCTGTCCGACGCTGTAACCGTCCTCAACCAAGGTGTCAAGCTTGTTGTTGAGCTTGGCTTCCACATTAAAGGTCTGTGTTGTTTTGCGGTCATAGAAAACCGTAATGGTTGACGGATTGATTGCCACAACGGAAACATCAGGCTCGCTGGATTTTGCAGAAAGATTGATTACTTTGTATCCCGCCGAGTCAATATATCCGCTCGAAGCTTCAACGGTGATGTTATCCTTGCTGAACGATTTTGAGTTGATCACATAGCTTTTGCCGGACACTTCTACATCAACCATAAGCTTGTCGGAGTCAACAAAAGCGACAAAATCGTTTTCCGTTGCAAAGGTAGAATCAAGAGAGATCTTGACATCGGATATGGTCTTGTTCATATTATCGCTGTAATTGATTTTTACGGTTGCCCAAAAAACAATGGCAAGAAAAAGAGAAAAAGCCACTACAAACTTATTATTATAAAACAACTTTTCAAAGGTTTTATTATTCTTTTTCATCGGCATCTTTCCTCCTGCGGTTCTTTTTGCTGCTCTTTTTGTCTGTATCGTCCGAGATGAGGAATTGCATCAATTTTTCAAGAAGTTCACCATGGGAAACGTTTCTGGTAAGTACAGAATCCTTCGCGACGGAAATCTTACCCGTTTCCTCCGAAACAACAATGATAAGCGCATCTGAATGCTCACTCATGCCGACCGCTGCCCGGTGCCTTGTGCCAAGCTCACGACCTATCTGAGTCTGCGTAAGGGGCAGAATACAGCCGGCGGCATTGATTCTGTTGTTACGGATAATCATGGCGCCGTCATGAAGAGGAGCCTTCGGATAGAAAATATTCTCAATAACGGGAACCGAAATCTGTGCATCAACCGTACTGCCCGTAGCGATAATTTCTCCGAGAGGGCTTTTTCCTTCAATAACAATAAGTGCACCGGTTTTGCTGTCCGACATATTACTTGCCGCTTTTGCGATGCAGGAGGCACTTGCACGAAGCTGTTCTTTCGTCAGCTCGGAATTCTTGGAAAAGAGGGTGAATTTTTTAAAGTCACCGCGTCCGAACGATTCAATGGCGTGACGGATTTCAGGCTGAAACAGCAGAATCAGAACTATGACAATATCGTCGAACAGTTTGCTGAATATAAATTTGCTCGTAGACATATTGAGAGCCGAAACCAAAAGATAAATGAGAGCAATAAAAACAATGCCTCTGACAAGATGTATGGCTCTGGTTTGTCTGAAAAGCTTGATGAAGTAGTAAATGATCAGGGTTATCGTAAGAATATCCAGAACATCATACCACTGAAGCGACGTAATAAGCTTCAGTGCGTTTTCGCCGAATGAATTAAAAAACTCCGTCATATTTCATAACACCAACCAAAAAATCTTTAACTTATATTGTAACGGTCATTATTAAAACAAGCCTAAAATATAAAAAACAACCCTCTGATTATTTTAATAATATTACCATATTTTCGACTCTTTTGCAATTTTATTTATGCAATAAATCAACTTTTTTATGTCCGGAATACCGTTAAAGAATCCGGGACTTACTCTGACTGTTCCTTGCTCTTCGGTCAATGCACTTTTATGTGCCAGTGCGGAACAATGATACCCGGCACGACAGGCGACTTGCAAGCTGTCAAGTCTTTCACCGATTTGTTCACTGTGCAAATTCCCGATATTCAGACTCAGGACGCCGCTCGGAGATGCGGTGTGCATATTGTCGTATGCGGTGACGCCGTCAATATTTTTCAGATTGACCGTTAAATATTCAGTGAGTCGGTTCTCTTTTTCTAAGATGTTTTCGCAGCCGACGTTTTCTATTATTTTCATCCCCTCATAAAGTCCGGCAATCCCGGGCAGATTTACCGTGCCGCTTTCGAATTTATCCGGCAAAATCTCCGGCTGCGAAGTTTCAAGCGATAGACTGCCGGTACCGCCCTCGATAAAGGAATCAAGCTGTACATTGCGATTCAGAATCAACAGGCCCGTACCCATCGGTCCCAGCAGCCCCTTATGTCCCGGCATACATAAAAAGTCAATATTGCCGCCGTTGACATCATACCCGAAGGTGCCCGCCGATTGTGCGGCGTCAACGGCGAACAATATTCCGTTTTTGCGGCAGATTTCACCGATTCTTGCAATCGGAAGTACGGTTCCGAAAACATTGGAGACGTGGCAGCAGGCAATCAGTTTGGTATTCGGCTTTATTAAGGACTGAAAATTCAGAACGGTTTGCTCGTCGCTTTCCGGCACAACATTCGCAACGTCATATGTTATGATGCCCCGTTCGGAAAGCTTCTGAACCGGTCGGAGCAGGGAATTGTGCTCCAATGAGGAAATGATGACATGATCCCCTTGTTTCAGGCAGCCTTTTATTGCCGTGTTGAGCGATTCGGTACAGTTTTTTGTAAAAATCACCCGCTCGATGTCTGCATGAAACAGTTCGGCGGCTTTTTCTCTTGTGTTGTAAACGATTTCGCCGGCTCTTGCGGAAAGTCTGTGACCGCCGCGTCCGGGGTTTGCGGAATATAATGATGCTCTGTACATTGCGGACAGGACGCTTTTGGGCTTCGGAAAAGAGGTTGCGGCGTTATCAAGATAAATCATGCTTCATCACCTAAATGTTCCACACCGAATGTCGGAATAAAGTTTTCGGAAATAATGTCATAAGCTTCAAAGATGTCTCCACTGACAAAAAGGGCATAATTACACCCTTCCTTGTGGTTCGGATTCGGATTTCTTCTGATTCTTGTTTTGAAGCCTCTTTTATTGAGCAAAGAGGCAGCTTTTTGAGCAAATGTCTGATTGGCAAATTTAATGTACGTCATAAGTCACCTCTGTATGGTTGTAATCAATAACAATATATGTGCCGGAATATTCTGCCGTGAAAAGTTAAAAAATATTTTTATTGCAATGTGTTGAAGTAACGGCGGATTTTTTGTATAATACAAGCGGAGGCGATTTTATGGCGAAAATACTGATTGCCGATGATGAGCAGAAAATTCTCAAACTTGTCGGCGACTTTTTAAAAAAAGCCGGATATGAAACGGTTGAAATCGATAACGGCGACGATGCTTACAGAATATACAACGAAAACCCGTCTGCAATTTCCATGTTGATTCTTGATATCATGATGCCCGGGCTTAACGGCTGGGAGGTTTGTAAGAAGGTCCGTGAAAAATCAAATGTTCCGATTATGATCCTCACGGCACGCAGTGAGGAGTTTGACGAACTGATGGGTTATGAATCCGGTGCGGACGATTATGTAACGAAGCCGTTCAGTCCGTCTGTTCTTGTAAAAAAAGTCGAGGCTCTTCTGAGAAGAACTGCCGGTGTCGATAAAAACGAAAAGAGCGACGGCACCATAGGGGAGTTGACATTTAATCATGAAGCGCACGAGGTACGCCTCGGCGGACGCGAAATTGATCTGACACTGAAAGAATATAACACCTTGAAAATGTTGATTGAAGCACCGGGCAGAGTGTTCAGCCGCGATCAGCTTCTGGACAGTATCTGGGGCTATGACTATGTCGGAGACGTCAGAACGGTCGACTCACACGTTGCAAGGCTTCGCGCCAAGCTTGGTGAATGGGGTAACAGCCACCTGAAAACCGTTTACGGAATCGGTTATAAGATTGAGGAATGATGATGTCTGCGAGGTCTTCAAACAGACGGAAAAGCGGTATCAGAAGCCGATTCGGAATTACAATATCCGTTGTTATTCTGTCTGTCGCTATTCTGAATGTTGTCCAGTTTCTTTCCATGACCCGGATTAATACCTATGCGGCGAAGCTTGATATGATAAAAGCAGCTGATGCTGTGATGGAACTCAACTTCGACAGCAGCGGCTTTTACAAGGATATCGCCGAAATAGAAAGCGCACATAATGTCTATATTGAAATCTATAAGCCACACGAAAATCTGATTTATACAACGAATAACAACAGCTGGATATTTAATCCCGATCAGCAGAATTCTTCCGAAAGCGAACTGAAACCCCGTATCATGAAGGTTCTCCGTCACAAAGACAATCGTGACGGAAGTTATTTTGAAGAGCGGCAGGAGTTTTTTGCGGTTGCGAGATATGTTGTCTACGGTGATTTTACACACGACGATATCGGAATTATACTTTATTCATCAGTTGATATTATTACGAGTACGGCAAAAACCGCAAGCTGGACTTTTTTCGGAATCAGTATGGTAATATTACTGGTTGCAATCGTTGCTCTGATTATTTATACCATGGCTTTTGTCAGACCGCTTGATACCGTCAATGACATTACGAAAAAAATCGCCCGGATGGATTTCGGTGAAAAATGCCCGTCGTTCAGAATACGGGAGCTTGATGAATTGAGTTCAAGTGTCAATGCCCTTTCCGCTTCCCTTGAACTGTCCTTGAAGGATCTCCAGATCAAGAACAAGCGTCTTGAGCAGGAAATCGAAAAAGAACGACAGGTCATTGAAATGCGCAAGCAATTTACGGCAAATGCATCGCATGAGTTGAAAACACCGCTTGCCATTATTCAGGGATATGCCGAAGGACTCAAATACGGGATTACCGATGAGTCGCCGGAGGAATACTGTGATACAATTATTGAAGAAGTTCAAAAGATGAACAGCCTTGTTGTAAGACTTCTTGAAATTACAAAGTATGATTATCGAGGCAATTTTGTTACCTGTGTACCTCTTTGTATTCATGACGAGCTTGAACGTTATCTGGATTCCGTCCGTCTTTTGCTCAGTCAGAAGAACATTCAGATCGAGTTTGATGTTTCCTCCGATTATATCGGATATACGGATCGCGAACTGATTGATAACATTTTCGGTAATTATATTTCGAATGCAATCAGTCACTGTGAAAACGAAAAAATTATCCGAGTCAGCTGTACACCTGTCAAGGACAGCTACCGGATTTCCGTTTTCAATACGGGAAAGCTTATTGCACAAGAGGATATTGAAAATATCTGGCAAAGCTTTTATCGGGCAGACAAGGCTCATTCAAGAGCCGAAGGAAGATTCGGACTTGGTCTTTCGATTGTTGCCGCGGCGCAAAAAATTCTCGGTCGTGATTACGGTGCCCGGAATCATGATGACGGGGTAGAATTCTGGTTTGATATTGCCAGATACGAGAAACCGAAAAATAATTATGAAAATCCGGCAGATAACGCATAATGTCTGCCGGATTTTGCTATTTTCTTAAAAGCCTGCTCAGACCTATATATACCGAGCCGATTGCAATTGCCGATACGGCAAGTCTTTTTGCCGTACTTTTGACCTGCGCGACGGAGGAAGGTGCGTGAGACAGTATAAATTCGCCCAACGGTTTTGCCGCTTTATAGTCGCAAAGATCATTCATGGTGACCGTATATGTATGGTATTGAGCCGGGACATCTTCGTTCAGCTCGAAAATTCGTACGCCCCGGTTTCCGCCCGGTCCGTATGTCGAAAATCCGGCTCCTTGTGTGTATCCGAGATCAATTCCGTCAACCTTTTTGACAAAGCTGTTGTTATGGTCATGACCGACATAAATCCCGAGGACATCACCTTTTTCTTTGAAAGCGTCAAACTCACCGTTGTTGATTTCCGGAGTGGCAGGTGATTCAAGCATAAATCCGCCGTCGGCAACAGAGTCGTCAAAAAGCTTATAAAACTCGTTTTTGTGTGAGCCGAAAGCTTCCACGCGTCCTTTGGTAAAGTATGAGCATTTCCGGATGGCTTTGTAATATTCGGGAAGCGGAATATGCTGAAAAACAAGAGAGGGGAGGCAGCCGTTGTTAACGGATTCAATCCGATCCCGTTCATGCTTGTACCATTCGATTTGTTCTTTTGTGACAGGAGCATAGTTCCCGTTTTCATCTTTTGCATTTGAATCAATAATATAAAGGCAGAAAATATCTTTTTTTCCTTCACTGTCTTTGATGAGAAGGCTGTATGTGCCCGGATCGTTCTGATTTCTGCTGTCGGGATTTACGAACGAGTCAAGCTTCCGATAGATTTCCATTTGCTCTTTGTTCGGAACGCCGCTGTCACGGTCGTGGTTACCGAAGGTTACGGCAAACGGAATGTTATACTCACGCAGAGGCTCAGTGACCTGGAAAAGCAAGTTTTCGATTTTTTGACGCGGATTTTTTTTGAAAGACGTGGAATAGCCTTTTATCTGATCCCCGGTAAAAATAACCAAATCGGGTTTTTCTCTTTCAACGGCAAGATGTATCAGCTTGATCGTGTCAGGATTCGGAACAGCGCTTTCCTGAACATCGGCGATTTGCATAATTTTAAATGTTCCGTTATTGAATCTGAGTGTTTGCATAATACTCTCCTATACGTTTTCTTTGATGAATATAACATTTTTATTATTTTTTTTCAAGTCCTTAAATGTCGTTTAAACTATCTCGAATATAATCATAATTATCAGCTGAGTATGGAGTTGTTTTGTAAAAAATAAATAAAATTTTATGAAAACTATTTCTTTTTCTGTGAAACTATGCTATTATAAAGACAGGAAAAGCACAGTAATCCGTTTAACACCCGTAAGGGTTTAATATAGAAAGGAGATGACCTTTATGAAGATAACGGTTATCGGAAGAAAATGCACACCAAGAGATTCCTTTAAGCAAAGAGCGGAAAAACGACTGAAAAAGGTCGAAAAGTTCTTTGACAGCGAAGCCGAAGCGAAAATCACGGCAACGGTCGAAAAAACCGAACAGATTGTCGAAATCACGATTTTCTATAACGGTATGTTCTATCGTTCACAGGAGCGGGCTGTCAACATGAACGACGCGCTTGACCGTTGTGTGGATTCTCTTGTGCGTCAGATTCGCAAAAACAAGACGAAGGTTGAGAAGAAGCTTCATGAAGGTGCTTTTGAAGCGTTTGATGCAATCGATGAGTTTGAACCGGAGGATGATTACGATGTTGTCCGTTCCAAGACAATTCTCTTAAAGCCCGAAAGCGTGGAAGAAGCGATTCTTCAGATGAATCTTCTGGATCATCAGTTCTATATGTTCAAAAACAGCGCTGATGATGATAAGATCTGCGTCGTTTATGCCCGGAAAGACGGAGGCTACGGCTTGATAATTCCTGAAGAAGATTGATTTCGGAACCAAAATCTGTTAAAATATTCAGCGGCAGGTTTCTGCCGCTGATTTTTTTGAAATGAGTTGATACCATGAAAATAAATTTTGTTATTCCCTGTCTTCTGGGACTGGAAAAGCTGATAGCAGATGAACTGAAAACACTTGGTGCGTGCGATGTGGCTGCCGAAAACGGAAGAGTCCTTTTCAGCGGGGACGAAAGTATTCTTGCAAGGGTCAATATCTGTTCGCGATATGCCGAACGGGTTCAGATCCTTGTCGGGTCGTTTGAAGCGATGAGCTTTGAAGATTTGTTTCAGGGCACGAAAGCTTTACCGTGGGAGGAATGGATCGGCGCATACGATGCATTTCCCGTCAAAGGATATTCCATTAACTCGGCTTTGTTTTCGGTCAGCGACTGCCAGTCAATTATCAAAAAAGCGGTTGTCGAGCGGCTTAAATCAAAATACAATATTTCCTGGTTTGACGAAACCGGACCGGTTCATCAGATTCAGTTTTCAATCATGAAAAACAAGGTCAGTCTGCTTCTTGACACAACCGGTGTCGGACTGCATAAGCGCGGCTATCGTCTGGAAGCGGGCGGGGCACCGATAAAGGAGACGCTTGCCGCTTCTCTTTGCTGTCTTGCGAGGGTGCGGGACTACCACACGCTTTATGACCCGATGTGCGGATCGGGCACGATTCTGATTGAAGGTGCCATGCTTGCGAACAATATCGCACCCGGTGTCAACCGCAATTTTTCAGCTGAGCGATGGCCGAATATTTCCGGGGAAATCTGGAAAACCGAACGTGAGAGAGCCCGATCTCTTGAAAAGCATGACAGTCCCTTTGTTGCATACGGCTCGGATATTGACTCTTCCTGTCTTGAAATAGCAAAAGCCAACGCCCAAAGAGCAGGCGTTGACCGACATATTACCTTTGAGAAAAGAGATTTAAAGGATTTCGCGCCGAAGAGCGAAAAGGGAACCGTTATTTGCAATCCTCCGTATGGTGAAAGACTTCTTGATCTTAAGGAAGCGGAAAGAATATACAAAATAATGGGGGAGCGTTTCGAAAGAAAACACGGCTGGGCTTATTATATCATCAGTCCGTCGGAAGACTTTGAAGTGTTCTTTTCACGAAAAGCCGATAAACGCCGTAAGCTTTATAACGGCATGATCAAGTGTCAGCTTTTTATGTATTTTAAATAAACGGATTACAGCTTAAAATCCTCCGCCGTAAAATCCGTATCAATGCGAAGCTTCTTCGGAATTCTTTTAAGCGGATCGTAGTCATAGCGCTTACAGTGATTGTCAAGCTGTACAACACCGTCGAATTTACAAAGAGCGACCGATCTGTCTTTCGGAATTTTCGCATAAATGCAGTATTCGCAACGTGGATCGTGTTTTTTTCTGTCATAATATTTCTGCATGGATTTCACCGCCGATAAAGTTTTGACACAGTAACCGAACTGCTTTCACTATAACTATAATAGCATAACCGTTTTCTTTTTTCAATAGCTGCTTTCTTCCGGAATCCTGCGTCGGCTTTTCAGCTTAATTCTTACGCTGTCGCCGATCAGAACGAGAGCACACATTGCAAGAAGACCCAGGGAGACCGGAAGAAATTCCGGTCTTTTTGCACAGATATGATTATAGTTTAACTTGATAACGGGTAGCTCGGGACAAAAAACATTCATCAAAAAGCTGCAGATAACGCAGGACAAGGCGCCACAGATAATTCTGCCTGTAGCAAAATATTTATAAGGAAGGCGAAGCTTTACAAGGCTCGGCATAATCTGACAATGGACGCAAAAACCGCTCCAGCATATGATTCCGGCAACAACGCTCGCCGGGAAAACACCCACCGCCCTGTAACAGCCGTTTGTCACTTCAAGTATACAGTCAAGGAAAAGCGAAAATCCTTCGGAAAGACCGGTTGTTTTAAGAAGCGACGAAGCGGTTGAAAATACAATCACCCAACCGCAGATCATCATCATGGAATTGGTACTTTTTGACACTGCCGCAACAAGTGACTGCGAAAAACCGGAAAATTCCGTTGGCTCGACTGTCTCTGCTTCTTCATTCGCCGCCATAAATCTTGTCAGAAATCCGAGTATAAGGGAAGAAAGCACTACGGAAGCGAAAATGATGATGCCGATCAATTGAGAGCTGAGCATACCGACGCCGACACAGCTTATGACGAATGCGGGACCGGGATTCACGCAAAACAAAAGAAGCCGCTGTCCTTGGGATTTTGTGATTTTTTTGCTTTCATAAAGCTGTCTGACAAGCTCGGCGCCGACAGGAAATCCGCTGATAAGGGAAAGAAAGATGACGGAACCGGCACAACTCGGCAGTCTGAAAACAAAATATATAAAACGGGAAAGCAATCGGTCAAGCTTTGCGGTAATATTGCTTTGCACAAGGAAGCTTGAAATCACCATAAACGGAAAAAGCGAGGGAATAACGGTTCTGAAACACAGCTCCAGACCGTTTCGTACGCCTTCTGCGCTTTGTTCCGGTCTTGCAAGCGTAACCGCCGCCAATGTACATATTGCAAAAGCGCATAGACAGTATTTTAAGACGATTTTTATACTCGAAACTGATTTGACAGCACGATTGCTTTTCATACGATCACCCTTAAATGAATATGAGAGAAAAGATGAAAATATAAGTATGAAATGACGGCCTGACACATAAAATGAACTATATTACTCTCGTAGGTGGTTGCTTTGGAGAAAGATAAAAAAAAGAAAATAGCCGAGCTTGCTTTCCTGGATTCTTCCGAAGAATTTGAATTGCCGCATATTGAGCTTTGCTCGAATAAAGCCGCAACGATTGAAGGGTGCCGCGGCATAATCGAATATTGTGAAACGACGGTCAGAATCAATTGTAAAAATTTTGTGGTAAAGCTTTGCGGCGACTGTCTTGGAATCAGCTCGCCGAGTACCGACACAATCACTGTCAAAGGGAACATCGTTACCGTTGAATTCAGCACATGAATCGGTACGTTGAATCAGTACGAAAGGAGTCGGTACGTTTCGCTTTTCGGCGTTTATGTATCAGGAGATCGTTATGTTTTTTCTGAAAATTTACAGATGGCTTATCGGATATGTGACATTTTGTGCTTCCGGCGGATTTACCGAACGCTTTTTGAATCTTTGCACACAAAAAGGTATTGTGTTGAACAATGTCAGCATTAACGAAAAATCGATCTCGGCAGATATCAGAGCTTCACAGTACCGCCGACTTCGTGAAACGGCAAGACTTTCCGGGTCAAAGATCTGTTGCAAAGAGAAACACGGCCTTGTGTTTTTTATAAGGCGTAACGAAAATAGAGCGGGACTTGCGATAGGCGGCGTGTTTTTTGTTGTTTTTATGTGCATTGTTTCGCTTTTTGTCTGGAATGTCGAAACAACAGGCTCAGAAAAATTAAGCCGACAAACGATTCTTGCGGCCGCCGAGAAGGCCGGCGTTTATCCCGGTGCACTCAGAAGAAATATTGACCAGTATCAGGCGGCGGAAAGTATTATCACGACCCTGAACGGCAAGCTTTCGTGGGTTTCTGTCAACATCAAAGGAAGTCATGCTGTCGTTGAAGTCAGAGATTACGTCGCAAGAAGAGAGGATGAAACGTACAGCGATCCGTGCAATATTGTTGCTGATTTTGACGGTGAGCTGTTAAGTGTTGAAGTACATAACGGAACCAAAGCCTGCCCGGAGGGAAGCGGGGTGAAAAAAGGAGATTTAATCATCAGCGGTATTTTCGAAAATCGTGATACCTCCTGCATTTTTATGGAAGCGAGAGGAATCATCACTGCAATTCACGACAATGACCTTACAATCGAAAAGAATCTGAATCAAAACGGCAAATCGTTTGAAAGCCGGAAAACTGTTCGGAAAATAGGCTTTTTCGGTCTCAGTATTCCGCTCGGCTTTTTCCCGAAAAAACAAGATTATGAACAATATGAAAAAAAGGTTACTTTATACTTCGGCAAGACAAAACTTCCGTTTTATATTTGTGAAATAACCAGGGCATATTATAACGAGGCTGCCGATATGGAAGCCGAAAAGAAATACTCGCTGTTTTTTGACGATTTTTCGATCGAAGAACATGAAAAATACAAAAACTCAAGAATCCTGAATCAAAAGCTAAGTGTTCAGGAAAAGAAAGAAACGATCGTTATTAAGAATGAAATAAAATGCATTGATTTTATGGGTGTAAATCAAAAAATAGAGTTTGACACGCAAAATCAACAAAATAATTTACATAAAAAAGCTGAAAATCTATTCACAAATTAAAAAAAAGTGTTATAATGGCTTCATAATGGATAAATTTGAATGTTTTTAAAGCGATTGAGGTGTACCTGTTGTCTGAATGTATTATAAATATTGACCGAATGGAGCACGCCGTAAGCCTTTTCGGTTCTTTTGATGAAAATATCAATATCATCGAAAAAGAGTTCAATGTCACAGTGGTTAGCCGCGGAAGTGAACTGAAAATACAGGGAGACGAAGAGTCCGTCTCGCTGGCAATTCGTGCCGTAAACGGTCTTCTGGCTCTTGTCAATAAGGGCGAATCGCTTAATGAACAAAACGTTCGCTATGTTATTTCCATGGTTCACGAGGGCAACGACGATAAACTGCTGTCCATGTCGTCCGAATGTGTCTGTATCACCGCAAAGGGGAAACCGATCAAAGCGAAAACCCTCGGACAGAAAAAATATATTGAGGCAATCCGCAATAACACGGTGGTTCTCGGTATCGGTCCTGCCGGAACGGGTAAGACGTATCTTGCTGTCGCTCTCGCCGTCAGTGCTTTTCGCTCAAAGCAGGTCAACCGTATTATTCTTACGCGTCCTGCCGTCGAAGCCGGAGAAAAGCTCGGCTTTTTACCCGGAGATCTTCAGCAAAAGGTCGATCCGTATTTAAGACCGCTTTACGATGCGCTTTTCGATATGCTCGGTGCTGAAAATTTTCAGCGCTTTCAGGAAAGAGGAAGCATTGAAGTCGCACCGCTCGCCTATATGAGAGGGCGAACCCTTGACGACAGTTTTATTATTCTTGATGAAGCGCAGAATACGACCCCCGAACAAATGAAAATGTTTCTGACAAGACTCGGCTTCAACTCGAAAATCGTTGTCACCGGAGACGTCACACAGATTGACTTACCTGACGGAAAGCGTTCCGGTCTGGTCGAAGCCGTAAAAATTTTAAAGAATGTGAATGATATCGAAACCGTACGGTTTACTGAAAAAGACGTGGTACGCCACAAGCTGGTTCAGGATATCATCAAAGCATATGAAAAGTATGAGGAGGCTAAGAAAAGAAAATGAAAGACAAAATCAAGGTAATTATCAGCAACAGTCAGAATACCGTGAAGATCCCGACGGGTGTGCGGATGCTGATAAGACGTTGCTGCAACGCCGTTCTCGTTAATGAACAGTTCAAAGGACCTGCCGAAATCAGCGTTACAATCGTTGATGACGAACAGATTCATGAGCTGAATCTCAAACATAGAAACATTGATGCATCGACCGACGTTTTGTCGTTCCCTCTCGGTGAAAACGGCGTCTATGACGTCAATCCCGAAACCGGTGCTCAGCTTCTGGGCGATATTGTTATTTCGATTGAACATGCCGTCAAGCAGGCAAAGGTCTACGGACACTCACTTGACAGAGAAATTGCTTTTCTTACCGTACATTCCATGCTGCATCTTCTCGGCTATGACCACGAAGCCGGCGGTCTTGAGCTTGTACATATGAGAGAGCGCGAAGAAGCTGTCTTGACGCAGCTCGGTCTTGTCAGAAGCGGCAGTTATTACACCATGGACGAATAAGCATATGGAAAAACTCAAAGCCCTGTTCAAAAGCTTTTATTACGCCGCAAACGGAATACTTACGACCATAAAAACCGAGCGCAACATGAGGATTCATCTTGTATGTGTCACTTATATGTTTTCGATTCTTCTTCTGACCGATTGGTTCCGGCTCGAAAGAAGCGATTGGTGCGCCTTGATTTTAGCAAGCGCCCTTGTGCTTTCCGGCGAAATCGTCAATACGGCAATCGAAAATGCTGTGAACTTATCGACGAGTGAATACAATGAGTTTGCCAAAAAAGCAAAGGACGCAGGTTCCGGCGCTGTTTTGGTGAATGCCGTATTTGCCGTTATTGTCGGTCTTGTGGTTCTTCTTCAGCCACAGGCTTTCCGGCAGATGCATCTTTATTTTTCACAAAATCCGTTGATGTTTCTGTTGTTCGCTCTGAGTATCATTCCGGCAACATTATTTATATTTTTCGGATTCCCGACAAAAAAACGAAAAAAAGATCAATAATTCTTCGATTTTCTCTTGACATCATGACTTTAATGTGCTAAAATCGTGTCAACAAATGAACAAGCAAAACCGATGATTAAGAGTAGTAACCATAAGAGTATTAACGATAGAGAGCCGGCGATGGTGCGAATCCGGTGTTGAGCTTTTGGTGAATGGACTTATGAGGGCGGTCGAAAGCGTAAGCAAGTAGTAACCGACGGGAGCCGTACCCGTTATCAATTCGGGTTGCATTTTATGTGCAATACAGAGTGGATGGAAACATCAATTTGGGTGGTACCGCAGGATTACAAGTCTTGTCCCTTTTCAGGGGCAAGCTTTTTTATTTTTCAAACGGAGGAATAAGTATGAAAATCTTATTGACCAGACGATGGCGCGGTTTTATTTGAGTCTATAATTTTATCAAACAATCATAAAATTAAATACACGAAATTAAAAAGGAGACATTCAAAATGAAAAAGAATATTACTAAAGTACTTGCTCTGATTCTTTGTGCAGCCATGATTTTTGCTTTTGCTGCCTGCGGCGGTAAAGACAACACCGCCACCACGGCTTCCGCTGACACAACAGCATCCGACGGCACTGCCGATGCCAAAACGCTCAAGATCGGCGTGATTCAATACGTTTCTCATCCCTCGCTTGACAACTGCTTTGCCGGTATAGAAGCTGCTCTTAAAGAAAGCGGACTGAAATATGAACTTGATCGTCAGGTTGGTTCGGATGCGGCGGCTGATGCCGACTGCAAGACCTATGCGGAAAGCATGGTATCAAAAAAATATGATATGATCTTTGCCATTGCGACACCTGCCGCTACTGTCGCTTATGCCGCCACGGAAGGTACGGAAATTCCTGTTATTTTCTGTGCCGTTTCCGATCCTGTTGAAGCAAAAATTGTTGACTCAATGGAAAAACCGGGTGCTCTTTGCACCGGCACTTCCGATGTTCTTGACCTTGATGCACAGGTTGATCTTATTCAGTCAATGCAACCCGATGTTAAATCAATCGGTATTCTTTATACAACGAGCGAAGCAAACTCAATTTCTCAGCTTGCTACATTAAAAGAAATATGTGCAAAGAGAAATATCGCCGTTGAGGCGACCGGCATTCAGAACGATGCAGATATTCCGTCAGCCGCCGCCGCTCTCGCTTCTAAAGTTGACTGTATCAACAATTTCACGGATAACAAGGTTGTCAATAATCTTTCCGTTGTTCTGGGCGCCGCCAATGAAGCCGGTATCCCTGTTTACGGTTCGGAAGTTGAGCAGGTTAAAAACGGCTGTCTTGCCGCTGTTTCGATCGACTATGTAGAACTCGGTAAGGTTACCGGCAACATGGGCATTGAAGTGCTGAAGGGTGCGGACGCTTCGACTATGGCAGTTCAGACAATTTCCAAGGCAGATCCCGTTGTTAACTCCGAGGTTCTCGCATCTCTGAAGCTTGAAATGCCGAAAGCCTATGCGGAGGCTGAAACCGTTGTTACAAATAAATAATTGACGGCTGAAATTGTCGTTGTCTGTTCCTTGCAAGGTGCGATTATGTCGCACCTTGTAGGCGCATATAATAATTATTAAGGAATTTTTGATATGAGTTCTGTTTTTGCCTGTATGGATGTATTTTTGCGCGACGGCCTGATGTATTCGATTCTGGCTCTCGGCTTTTACATTTCCTTTAGTATTCTTGATTTTGCCGATCTTTCCGTAGAAGGCACCGTACTTCTCGGCGGTGTCAGTTATTCTCTTCTGGTTTGTAAGGGTGTCAATCCCTGGCTTGCCATTCTTGTCGCTTTCATTCTCGGCTCTCTTGCGGGCTGTGTGACGGGCTTGCTTCACGTCAAGCTGAAAATCAGACCGCTTCTTTGCGGTATTCTCGTTTCCACCGCACTGATATCCGTCAATCTTGTACTTGCCGTTGTCGGCAACGGCGGCAGCTTTAACGGTGAAGGCGCTTTGAGTACGATTTCTTTTTCAAGAAGCGATCCGACGGTTCTGCGGACTTTCCCGGCTTCTTTGATTCCCGATAAAGTCGGTTCGTTCAATTTTCGTGAGCTGATTACTTTCCTTGTTGTGGCTCTCATTTTCAAGTTAATACTTGACTGGTATCTAAAAACCAAAAACGGTCTTTTGCTTCGCGCCACCGGCTGTAACGAGCAGTATGTTTCCATGCTTGCCAGAAATCCCGGAAGAAGTAAAATTACGGGTCTTGCCATTTCGAACGGATACGCTGCAGTTGCCGGCGCGCTGATCGCAACCTCAAGAGCGAACGCCAACCAGGGAATGGGCATCGGTATGATCGTCATCGGTCTTGCGAGTGTTATTATCGGACTTTCTCTTTTCGGAAAGCTTCGGTTCCTGAAGCCGACGACGATGGTAATTCTTGGTTCTATCGTTTATCAGGCATGCCTTGCGATTGCGACCTATCTCGGTGTACCGTCCGCCTACAATAAAATCATAATGGCGGTACTGTTCACGATTGCTCTCGTTTTCAGCAATTCAATCAAGAAAGGGGAGTCAAAGGCATGATCGAATTTATTGATATCGTAAAAAAATTCAATGTCGGGACCCCCGATGAAACGACATTGTTTGACGGCTTTAACCTGAAAATCGAAAAAGGTGAATTTGTTTCGGTTGTTGGTTCGAACGGAAGCGGAAAAACAACGATGCTCAATCTTCTTTGCGGTTCTCTTCCGATTGATTCCGGAAAGATTCTTCTTGACGGCCAGAATATTACAAAGCTCAGTGAATTTGCGAGAGCAAAATACATCGGCAGGGTCTTTCAGGATCCCCAAAAGGGAAGCGCAGCTAAGCTTACGATCCTTGAAAATATGGCGCTTGCCGACAATAAGAACAAACGGTATCTTCTGACCCCGGCCATCAATAAAAAGCGCGTTGACTACTATAAAACCCTGCTTGAAGAATGCAATATGGGGCTTGAAAACCGCCTTGATGTTCAGGTCGGTTCGCTTTCGGGCGGACAGAGACAGGCTCTTGCTCTTGTAATTGCCAATATGTCGGATATCGATATTCTGATTCTTGACGAGCACACGGCCGCACTCGATCCGAAGTCGTCCGAAAGAATCATGGAGCTTACCGATATGTTCATCAGGGAAAAGAAAGCGACCGCTCTGATGGTTACCCACAATCTACGTTACGCTGTCGAATACGGTACGCGTCTGATTATGATGGACAAGGGAAAAATTGTCCTTGACAGAGCCGGCAAGGAAAAACAGGATACCGAAATTGATGATATCCTGCATCAGTTCAATCAGATCAGTATAGAATGTGGAAACTGAATATATGAATCAAGCATCGGAAGGTTTACCGATGCTTGTTATTTGTTTTTTCAAAAGCATTTTGCGAAAAGAATTCGTCTTTAAACCAGATATCGTCTATCTGAAACTGCTTTCCGTCAAGATAGGAAAGCGATCCTGCATCCGTAGTAAAATCAAAGATCAGTTTGTAGGAGCAAAGACACTGTTTTTTCAGTCCGCTTTTTTTGTTCAGCTTGTTTGTCCCGTATTTTCCGTCGCCCAATATCGGATGACCGATTGAAGCCAGATGCGCCCTGATCTGATGCGTTCTGCCTGTCAGTAAATCAACCTCAAGCAGGCTCAGATCGTCTTTTTCGGCTAAGACCTTATATTTGGTCCGAATCAGCTTTGCACCTTCTGTTTTTTTTCGGCTGATAAAAACCTTGTTTTTGTCTTCATTTTTAGTTAAATATCCCTCGAGTACCGCTTCTTTCGGGGAAGGAACACCGTGTACAACACAAAGGTACAGCTTATGAAGCTCCCGGTCTTTCATTTTTTGGTTGAGAATACGAAGTGCGGCGGCGTTTTTTGCAGCTATCACAATACCGCAGGTGTTGCGGTCGATTCTGTTGACTAAAGACGGCGTGAAGGAAGCTTCATCTTCAGGATTGTATTCACCTTTTTCAAAAAGGTTCCGTTTCACTCTTGTAATCAGCGTATCGGTATACTCATTTTCGTCCGGATGGGAAAGCAGTCCGACTTTTTTGTTCAGCAGAAGAATGTTTTCGTCTTCATAAATAATGTCAAGCTTTTTGGAGGCTGACATAAAATCGTATTTTGTTTCGCTCTTGGCGAAAAATTCATCATTGATGTATAAATCTATCTGATCGCCGAGCTTCAGACGGGTCGAAATCTC
>JALEYA010000246.1 GCA_022779945.1 Oscillospiraceae bacterium
TACATGACGCTCTTGTTCTTGGAATAACTGCGTTCTTCCTCTTCGGTCGGAGCGTCAATGCTGTGCTGAACGAGCATCTCGCGGTTGCCGACAAGAACCCGTCTTCCGGCAATCCAGCAAGCATAGCCGAGCTTTTCTTCGTATTGAATGTCTTCCGCTCCCGGAAGCTTGATACCGGATTCCTTGATGAAGTCGTCAAACGCATCTTTGATCAGGCAGTCGGTTTCTTTCAGCGTCGAGGCGGCATAGACCACCGCATCGGACAACGCCATATGACCGCCGGGAACCAGACGGAATTTTGAAATTTTGCCTTCAAAAATTTCATCGGCATCGACGGCGATAGCGTTCGCCGAACCGACCTTTTCGCTGTTTTCGAAGCTGAAAGCGGCAACACCGTTCGCACCTGCTTTGGTGTTGATGTCAGATCGGATATATTCGAGAACAAGCTCTTTCATAATCGGGAAGCACAGGCAGATACAGCCGACAAGTCCCGTGGCAAAGGACTGAACATTCTTGGTCAGTACACTCTGGGCAAGGCTGAACAAAAAGCCTGCGGCGAGAACCGCGACACAGCAATAGCTGTAAAACTTTTCGCTTTTTCTTGACGGGGCGAAAAGCTCTTCAAAATCCTTCGGAAGCTCTGCATCGGCTCCGTAAATAATGATCGGCTCTCCGTTGTCGTCGATTCCGTGGGCAAGAGCGGCGGCGTCCGCCGAGTTTTCGACCGGCTGAAGTGCGTGAAGCGGACCGGCTTTCGCCAGCATACAGACGGTCTTGTTCATTGTGGTAAACCGCATTCTGCGGCTTTCGCTGACGGCAAGAAGTGCAAACAGACTGCACGGAATATAGATCACAGTTCCTGTCAGTTCGGTCATTCCGGTAATCAGTGAGGCGATCGAGTGAATCAGGACAAAGACGGTCATAATCAGCGCACAAGAGGCACCGTTGAGCCTTAATTGCTTGATGTTTGCGAATGCATCGGCGATGATATCACGGGAAAATACCGCCGCGGCGATGAAAAGGACGAGGTTGATTGCGGTGTAAACTCTTGCCCCCGAGCCGTATAAGAATTCAAGTGCTCCGCCCGGTGTATAAGCCGAGTAAAGAACGGACAGAACAAGCGAAACCACCGTAAGTGCAAGAAGAATTTTTTCGTTCAAAGCGAGCTTCTTTATATCCGCTTTTAACGTTTTGCTAAGCTCGGAAGCGCTGAGAAGCTGTTGCTTCTTGACGTTTTTTCTTGCTTTTTGCGCAGAGTTCTTGAAAACGTTTTCGCTGATTTTCAGGAAGGAAGTTTTCTTCTTCTTTCCGGCTTTGTCAACCGCGTCGAAAATATCTTCTCCCTTTGAGACGTCAACGGTGTCGGGAATGCTGTCAATGCGCTTGCCGCTGTCGTTTCGTTCCAGAATAGGCTCGTCCGTCTCCGGCTTCGCAAGTACCCTGAAGTTGTCGATCAGATTCTTTCTCGTGGCTTTCAGGTCAGCTTCGACTTTCTTTTCGGAAACCCGATCCGGTTTTTGCTCGTCAACATAGCCGTCAAGGATCAGCTGACCGTCCGGCTGATCGCCGGAAGCTGTTGTTTCGGTATTTATGACCGGATCGTTGACGATTGTTTTTTCCTCCGCCGTCTTTGTCGATGAGACCGGATTGGTGCCGATGTCCTTTTTGTCGAGCGAGAAATACTTGGTCTTTTCTTTTTCGGTCGGCGAAGCTTCTTCGGGTTCTTCGACCGCGGCATCATGGTTGTCGGCAGTAGCTTCTGCCATGATTTTATCTTTCACTTTTTTGAAGCTTTTTACCGCTTCTTCTTTTTCTTCGGCTTCGTTGTGATCAATGGGCTTGATTCCGACCGATTCCAGAAGCGCGTTGATGTCGTCGAGGTTTTCATCGGTGCTGCCGTCGTTTCCGGTGGAATCCTCATCGTCTGCCTGACGTCCGGAATCGATGTCCTCCAGCTCAAAAATATCGTATCCGTCGCCGATATCCTCGATTTCTTCTTTTCTGGCTTTCTTTTTCGATTTGGACGGGCGTTTGAATTTTGAGAAAAGGCCTCCCTTTTCCTCAAAGACGTCCGTGCTTTCTTCTTCGTCCGGGAAGAAGTCGTCATCCTCCTCATGCCGTCCGGAATCAACGTCCTGACTTTCGCTGTTGGTTCCGAACATTTCTTCTCTTTTTTTCATGAAGTCCTCGTCATAAAGCGACGAAGGATCGTTTCTTTTGTCAGACATAATCGTACCTCCGAATGAATCAGCGTGAGCCGAGTCTTTGTCTTGCGACTTCGTACATTAAAATTCCCGCCGCAACCGATGCGTTCAGGGAATTGATTTTTCCGTTCATCGGAAGCGAAACAATAAAGTCGCTTTTTTCTTTAATCAGTCTTCCGACTCCGTTTCCCTCCGAACCTATTACAAGGGCGACCGGACCTTTAAAGTCGGTTTCGCTCCAGAGCGTTCCGCCCATATCGGCACTGTAAACCCAGATTCCGAGTTTTTTCAGCTCGTCGATCGTACCCGCAAGGTTGCCGACCCTTGCAACGGGCATATATTCAACGGCACCTGCGGAAACTTTTCCGACCGCCCATGTCAGAGAGGCGTTGCGGCGTTTCGGAATGATGATTCCGTGGGCGCCCGCCGCTTCGGCCGTGCGGATAATGGCGCCGAGATTGTGCGGATCTTCGATTTCGTCGCAGATAATGATGAACGGATCTTCGTTTTTATCTTTTGCGTTTTTTAAAATATCCTGCACGCTTGCGTATTCATGCGCGGCAACATAGGCGGCAACGCCCTGATGATTTCCTTTTCCGCACATAAAATCAAGCTTTTTTTCATCTACTTCTTTAATGACAATGCCTTTTTCACGACATTCGGCAAGAATCCGTCCGACAGAACCGTTTCTCTCTCCTCTTGCAACGAGAAGCGTGTCGATGCCGCGTTCGCTTTTCAGGGCTTCAAGAATGGCATTTCTTCCGATCAACAGGTCATTACCGTCACCGGCGGTATTGTTTTTCATTATAAATCCTCCGTTTGTGCCCGGACGCAAGCAATCCGTGTCCGTGTCGGGCTCAAGGCTAAATATAAAATAATAATATCCATTTAATTATACCATAAAAATCATGCGCTGTCATCATATTTTCAGAAAAAAGAGGCTGTCGCATCTGGCGCAGAACAGCCTCCGGTTTTTCGGTTGTCAGCCCATCTGAAAGATCATTCCGACAACGGCCGCCGCCACAATACAGGCAATAGGATGCAGCTTTTTAAAGCACATGACCGCCGCAAAGACAACGACACAAAGGATAATGCTCTTGATGTCAAAGCCGAGGAAGAAATTTCCCGTTTCGGCGAACACCTCGCCGTTGAACAGTGCAATTTTAGCAACACTGTAACAGGCGGCGGCAATCAGTCCGACCGAGGCGGCCCGAAGCCCGTAAAAAGCGTAGTTGACATATTTGGAGTCCCTGAATTTCATCAGCACCCGGGAAATAATGATAATAATGACGATTGATGGTGCGATAAGACCTAAAGGTCCTATAATCGCTCCCGGAATACCGCCGACGGCATAGCCGACGTAGGTCGCCATGTTGATGCCCATCGGTCCAGGTGTGGATTCGGAAATAGCAACCATGTTCGACACATCGGCGGCGTTGAACCAGCCGGTCGCTTCTCCCATTGAGGTCAGAAACGGCAGTGTTGCCAAGCCTCCGCCGATTGAAAACAGCCCGACGAGTAAAAACCGCCCGAACAGCTCAAGCAAAAGCAAAGCGTAGCTCATGACTTGTTCCCTCCTTTAAGCACAATCCCGATTCCGCCGGCAATCAGCACGAAAACAACGGGAGAGACGCTCGTTACGGTCGATAAAACGGCAACGGCAAGAAAGATCAGAGCCGTCGGCAGGTCAATGACCGACTTTTTCATCAGCTTGATGACCGAACTTAAAATCAGAGCAACGACCGCCGCACGGATTCCTCCGAAAGCCCACTGAACGATCGGTAACTCCTGAAAATTCGCAACATGGGCGGCAATGATCGTAATGATGACAATGGACGGAAACGCCATGCCCAGGGTGGCGGTGATGCCGCCG
>JALEYA010000001.1 GCA_022779945.1 Oscillospiraceae bacterium
CCCACTTTGTTCCGCCGTAAACCCTTATAAATAAAGGGATTTCGGGCTTTGGGAACAAAGGTAACAGAGATTTCCTATAAACATTTCAAAAATATTTACAGAGGTTTATAGAAACTTTGTTCCTTTGTTACCTTTGTTACCTTTGTTATCATTCGGCTTATTCTCTCCCTCGCGCGTAGGTACGGGAAGAAAGAATAAGATAATTGATAGTTTCATCGAGAAAAAAGTAAAGCTGAATGTCACGAAGTGACAGAGGAGTCACCAAGGCGGCTGGGTGCGGCGAAGCCGCACGTTTGACGCTGACGCAGGAAGCGGAAAAAACAAACCCGTAAGGGGTTGTCAGCCGCCGTCCCGCCGTCAAATGAATTTTTCCCGAAGCCACCCGGCTCCCCGTCACTTATAATCTACGGACTTCCCTATACAGACAAGCCGTTTCTGCGGGTAAAATTTTTCCTTTGGTACAAAGGTAATCCGCGACCACAACTATTATCTATTAACTATTATCTCTTATCTCGTTTACGAAAGGAAACGCATGTATCTACACTTAGGCCAGAGTACCGTTGTCAACGGCAACGATATTGTCGGAATCTTCGACATCGACAATACAACGGTTTCCAAAAAAACAAGAGAATACCTGAACCGTGCCGAAAAGGAAAAGAAGGTCATTTATGTAAGTTACGACCTGCCGAAATCCTTTATCGTGATGAAAAACGGAACAGTTTATATATCGCAGATTTCTCCCGCAACGCTTTTAAAGCGTTCCAAGCTTTGGTAGAATTTCGGACAGCCGATGCTCACCCTTGCTTTGGGAGAATATCCAACATCCAACATCTAACGTCTAATATCTAACTGCGGAGGTAATATTTTGGACATGAACGAAAACAAGAACGAAAACATCAATGCTCAGGAAAATACCACTGAAACGGTGCCTGAAATCATCGAAGAAGAAGTCGAAACGATGGATACTGCCGTGACTCAGGAGTATAACGCCGACGCCATTCAGGTTCTTGAGGGACTGGAAGCGGTGCGTATGCGTCCCGGTATGTATATCGGCTCAACCGGACCGAGAGGACTTCATCACCTTGTTTATGAAATTGTCGATAACTCCATCGATGAGGCTCTTGCCGGTTACTGTACTCATATTGAGGTGGATATCCACCCGGGAAATGTGATTTCCGTCAGAGATAACGGACGTGGTATTCCGGTCGGCATCAATGAACAGCAGGGTTTGCCTGCCGTTACGGTCGTTCTGACTGTTCTTCACGCCGGCGGTAAGTTCGGCGGAAGCGGTTATAAGGTTTCCGGCGGTCTTCACGGCGTCGGTTCCTCCGTTGTGAATGCGCTTTCCGAATGGATGGAGGTTGAAGTATCCCAGAACGGACACGTTCACCGCCAGAAGTTTGCAAGGGGCAATATCGTAACCGATCTTGAAATTGTCGGCGATACGGATAAGACGGGAACGTACATCACTTTTAAGCCCGACGCCGAAATCTTTAAGGAAACGACTGAATATGACTACGAAACGCTTCAGCGTCATTTAAGAGAGTGCGCTTTCCTGAACGCAGGAATCAGAATTACCCTCACCGACCTTCGTGACGAAGAAAATGTTGTTCAGGATGTGTTCTGCTACGAAGGCGGTATTGCTTCGTTCGTCGAATATATCAACGAAAGCCGGGGACTTACCGCCATTCACGAAAGACCCGTTCATTTCGGAACGGTTGTCGGCGATAAGAGTGCCGAAGTAGCGCTGATGTATAACGACGGCTATAACGAAACGATTCTGTCTTATGCCAACAATGTTCATACGATCGACGGCGGTACGCATGAGACAGGCTTTAAGAATGCACTGACCAAGGTGTTCAACGAATACGGAAGAAAATACGGCTATCTGAAGGATGCCGACAAAAATCTTTCCGGTGATGACTGCCGTGAGGGTCTTGTTGCCGTTATCAGCGTCAAGCTGACCGATGCGCAGTTTGAGGGTCAGACAAAAGGCAAGCTCGGCAACACCGAAATGACAAAGCTTGTCAACAGCACCGTTTATCAGAAATTAACCGATTATTTTGAAGAAAATCCGCAGATTGCAAAGCTCATCTTCTCAAAGGCCCTTGATGCATCGAGAGCAAGAGAAGCGGCAAGAAAAGCAAGGGAAGCTGCCAGAAGAAAATCTCCGCTTGAGGGAAATTCGCTTCCCGGAAAGCTTTCCGACTGTACCTCAAAGGATCCGACAAAGACCGAAATCTTTATCGTCGAGGGTGATTCCGCCGGCGGCTCGGCAAAAAGTGGACGTGACGTGACGATTCAGGCGATTTTGCCTCTTTGGGGTAAAATGCTCAACGTTGAAAAGTCAAGACTGGACAAGGTGATCGGAAACGACAAGCTGATGCCGGTCGTAACGGCCTTGGGTGCCGGAATCGGCGACGACTTCGATGAAAATAAGCTTCGTTACCATAAAATTGTCATCATGGCCGATGCCGACGTCGACGGTGCGCACATCCGGACGCTTCTTTTAACGTTCTTCTTCCGTTATATGCGTCCGCTGATCGATAACGGCTACGTTTATATCGCACAGCCCCCTCTTTATAAGCTTTCAAAAGGTCAGAAGCATATGTATGCGTATTCCGACGAGGAAAGAGACCGCTATATGACGGAAATGCCCGGTGCGGCGATTCAGCGTTACAAAGGTCTCGGTGAAATGGACCCCGAACAGCTCTGGGAGACAACGATGGACCCCGAAAGAAGAATCATGCTCCGTGTCACGATTGAGGACGCCGAAAGAGCCGACGAGACCTTCTCGATTCTCATGGGCGATCAGGTGGAACCGAGACGTGACTTTATTGAAAAGAACGCAAAATACGTTCAGAATCTCGATGTTTAAGGACGAGAGGTGAGAATCCATGGATATTACAGAGAACAGCTACGAAAATCAGAAAATAATCGACGTTGAAATCAACGGCGAAATGAGAAAATCGTTCCTTGACTACTCCATGTCGGTTATTACGTCAAGAGCACTTCCCGACGTAAGGGACGGACTCAAGCCCGTTCACAGACGTATTCTTTATACGATGAACGAAAACAGTCTTTATCCGGACAAGCCGTACCGTAAGTGCGCCGACACCGTCGGTGCCGTTCTCGGACGCTATCATCCGCACGGTGACGCCTCGGTTTACGATGCGATGGTTCGTCTTGCCCAGGACTTTTCGACAAGATACCTTTTAGTGGACGGTCACGGTAACTTCGGTTCCGTGGACGGTGACCCCCCGGCGGCTTACCGTTATACCGAGTCGAGAATGAGCAAGATTTCAACTGAAATGCTCACCGACATTGAAAAGGACACCGTTGACTTTATCCCGAACTATGACGACCGTCTCAAAGAGCCGACCGTCCTCCCCTCCCGTTTCCCGAATCTTCTTGTCAACGGTTCAACGGGTATTGCCGTCGGTATGGCGACGAATATTCCGCCGCACAACCTCGGTGAAGTCATCGACGGTATGTGCTGTCTGATTGACAATCCCGATGCGTCCCTGGAAGAACTCATGGAACACATCAAGGGGCCGGATTTCCCGACCGCCGGTATCATTATGGGTCGCTCCGGAATCCGTGCCGCTTACGCAACGGGCAGAGGTAAAATCACTGTAAGAGCCAGAGCGGAAATCAAAGAAAATAAAAACGGCAGAATGAGCATTGTTGTGACCGAGCTCCCCTATCAGGTCAACAAAAAGAGACTGATCGAGTCGATTGCCGATCTCGTTAAGGATAAAAGAATTGACGGCATTTCCGACATCAACGACTACTCCGGAAGACACGGTATGCAGCTTGTGATCGACCTGAAAAGAGAAGCAAATGCGCAGGTCGTATTAAACAGCCTTTATACCATGACCCAGCTTCAGATCACCTACGGTATCATCAGCCTTGCGCTTGTTGACGGTGTTCCGAGAATCCTTTCCTTAAAGCAGATTTTAGAGCACTACATCAAGTTCCAGGAAGAAGTCATTACAAGAAGAACACGCTTTGACCTGAAAAAGGCAATGGAGCGTGAACATATTCTCGAAGGCTTGAAGACGGCACTTGACTATATTGATGAGATTATTGCCATCTTAAAAGCCGCCAAGGATCAGTCCGAGGGTAAAACCGCTTTGATGGAGCGTTTCGGTCTTGACGAAATTCAGGCGGACGCCATTGTCAAAATGCGCTTAGGACAGCTCACCGGTCTTGAAAGAATCAAGATTGAAGAAGAATTAAAGGCCCTTCAGGCGAAAATTGCCGAGTTTAACGAGCTTCTTGCAAGCGAAGAAAAAATCCTCGGCGTTGTCAAAGCCGAAGCCATGGCGATCCGTGACAAGTATACCGACGAAAGACGCACCGAAATCATGAACGTCAGCGGTGAGGTTGACGTGGAAGATCTGATTCCGCAGGAGGACTGCGTTTACACGCTGACCACTTTTGGCTACATCAAGCGTCAGCCCGTCAGCACCTATGCCATTCAGAACCGAAACGGCAAGGGCGTAAAGGGCATGACAAGACGCGAAGAGGATATTGTTAAAACAATGTTCACCTGTTCGACACATGATTATGTTATGTTCTTTACGACAAGAGGCAGAGTGTACCGTCTGAAAGGCTACGAAATCCCCGAGGGCAGCCGCCAGAGCAAGGGCATGAATGCGGTCAATCTTCTTCCGCTTGAAGCGGATGAAAAAATCAGTGCCATGATCCGGGTACCTGACTTCGGAACAGGTGAAAACTATCTTTGCATGGTTACAAGAAAGGGCGTTATCAAGCGTACCGAGCTTGACGCTTATAAAAATATCCGAAAGGTCGGTATTATCGCCATTAACCTTGATGAGGACGATGAGCTTGCCTGGGTATGGCTGACGGACGGCAACGATCAGATTTTTGTTGCCACCAGGCAGGGCAAGGGAATCCGCTTCAACGAAAACGATGCCCGTCCGCTCGGCAGAACGGCAAGAGGTGTAAAAGCCATTGAGCTTTCCGAGGACGACGAGGTTGTCGGTATGTGCGCCGTCAAAAAAGAGGGTGAGGACGGAAAAATCTTCACCGTCAGCGAAAGCGGTATCGGCAGACTCACCGACCCGTATGAATTCACGCTTCAGTCAAGAGGCGGTAAAGGCAAAAAGAACTACCAGTCCGACAAATACGGCGCCGTTGCCGGTATTGCTCTTGTTCACGAGGACGAGGACATCATCCTGATTTCTTCGGATGGTATTGTGATCCGTGTTGCCGCCGAGGACATCAGCGTAAGCTCCAGAACGGCAAGAGGCGTGAAAGTGATGAGAGTTTCCGAGGGCGAAAGAGTCGTTTCCGCTTCGGCAGTCGCAAAAGACGACAGCGAGGAAAAGGCGGAGATAACACAAGAAGCTGAGGAAGAGACGACGGAAGCTGCGGAATCGGCTGAAACGCAGGAATGAAACCATTTTAATGCGTAATGCGTAATTCGTAATGCGTAATTGCGGTCGCGATTCAACATTTTTCCAAAGGACAGCCCCTACCCGCAGAAGCAGCTTGTCTTTGTCGGGAAGTCAGTAGATTAATAAGCGGCGGGAAGTCGGGTGCTTTGGGGGAAGATTCATCCGACGGCGGGACGGCGTCCGGACAAAACCGAATGGTTTTGTTTTGCCGCTTCCTTCGTCAGCGTCAATGTGCGGCTTCGCCGCACCCGGCCGCCTTGTGCGGATAGCTGTAAATTCTCAGTTTGTAGGAAACCCTCTGTCAGAAGTCAGTAAAAATCCAACTTGCTTTACTCCCTCTATCGGCTTATACCTTCGTTTTATCCGGAAACGGATGCCTTTCATTTGTTTCCTCCTTTCAGGCGATAAGAGACGATAGGAAAGCACGGCAAATAATAACGGAGCAAATATAATGAAAAAGGTTTATTATCAATCTACCGTTGCATACTTCGGACAGATTTTTATCTGGATTTTTCTTGCGGCTGTATTTATCGTTCTGTTTTTGGTTTGCGGAGACTATTCGAAAGATAGCGTTGAAACAATTTTCGTTTGTATCTTATTTGCTGAAATGATGGCGTCTTTATGTGTTCCGGCAACCATGCGGAAAATTGTTTTTTCGAACGGTTTTGTCTCGGTTAAAATTGGCTTTGTAAGTATCAAGAAACTTGCTTATGACGAAATAAAGTATATTGATGTTTTTACAAAAATGTCCGGACCGCATCCGATCAGCCGTGTGTTTTTATCAAAACGGTTTCTTAAAAAAGATCAGGTTGATACGATGTTTGATAAACTGAGTTTTATGAATAAAGAAGATATTATTTTTTGTGATTATCCGCAAAAAGATTTGGAAGATTTTTTGATGAGTACGTTTCCAACGATATTTCATTGCGAAAATGCAGATCTTTCTTGATATAAACTTTTTAGCGAAAAGAAGTGAATCAATTGAAAAAAGAAAACAATGTGATAAAAAAGAAAGAAAGTAAGGGGCAAAACCCGATTGCTTCTTTTCTTTGGATCAATAAAAGACAAAGAGCAAAAAACATTTATTTTCTTTTGACGATTTTTGTTGTCATTATGGCCGTCGGTATCGGTTATGTCAGCAGTAAACTGGATATCATCAATTACGACGATAAAAAAGAAACGTCTGTCAGTGGTGATGCAAATAAAATTTATGAGGAAGAAGAATTTGAAATTATGCAAGCCATTGATTCGGCTTCTTCCTATAATGATTTTATTTATAAATGGGCCAATAACGGCGGTGAACTGAGAAAAAGCAAGAACGTGATCAATGTTCTGCTTCTCGGTCTTGATTCCGAGGACGCACTGGAAAAAGGCGGACGAAGCGACACGATTCTGCTGGCTTCCCTCAATAAGAAAACCAAAAAGATCTATTTGACTTCCTTTTTCCGCGATACCTGGACGTATATGAATATCGGCGGTGAGGATCGGTATAATAAAATCAACTCCGCTTATTTTTACGGCGGTGACGAAGCCCTGATTGATACATTCGAAAAGAATTATAAAATCGACGTCGATTACTATTGTGCCGTTGACTTTTCATCTTTTACGGATATTATCAATGCGCTCGGCGGCATTACCGTTGAGGTACAGCAGTATGAAGCCGAATATATCAACCGCACCACCGTGCATACCATTGATTACGGGCCGGCGGTCAAGCTGAATGGCTGGGAAGCACTTGTTTTTGCAAGAATCCGAAAGAGTGACTCCGACAGCGATGTCAGCCGTACAAGACGGCAGAGACTTGTTATTTCCGCCTTCATTGAGTCGGCAAAGGGAGCCAGTCTTTCGCAGCTGAACAATGCACTGGACAAGCTGTTCAAATATGTAAAAACCGATCTGACAAAGATGCAGATCTTAGGCTATGCCGCGCAGGCGCTTTCCGGCGGCTGGATGGATTATGAAATTGAACAGGTGAATTTAAGTGATCCCGAGATTTTCTGTACCGGATATGTCGGCAATTCGGCGGTCGTTTTCGTTGATTTCCCGATGGTGGCCGAAAAGGTGCAAAAAGCAATTTACGGCGATAGCAACGTTGTCAATACCGAGGACAGAGTGAAGCCGTTTTCTCTTTTGCGTGCCCGTTCGGACGGTCAGATGTTATTGGCATAAATACGGAAATCGGGTTTCGTTTTCTGATAATTTTATACAACATGGGGGCTGATGCTTTGGCAAGTCCCCTTATTTTTAAAAGGAAGTGTTTTTATGCATATTGAAATCGGTACGGAAAATGCGGTCAGCACGGTTGTTGACGAAACGAATATCGCAAGCCGGGCAAAAAGCGGTACACTGCCTGTTTTTGCCACCCCGTGTATGATCGCGCTTATGGAACAGGCGGCGGCAGAGCTTGTGCAAAAGAGTCTTGGCGACGGCAGTACGACCGTGGGAATTCAGATGAATGTCAGCCACCTTGCCGCAACGGCAATCGGTGCGACCGTTACCGCCACGGCAAAGGTTACGGCGGTTGACAGACGAAAGATCGACTTTGAAGTGACTGCTTTCGACAATGCCGGAATCATCGGCAAGGGTGAACACACAAGATTTGTTGTCGATACGGAAAAATTCATGGCGAAGGCGGAAGAAAGAAAAAAGTTGGTGAGTGAAGCGAATGCGTAAGTATGACTATGTGATTTTTGATTTTGACGGAACGGTTACGGACACCGGTGAGGGAATTCTCAAGAGCTTGCAGTATTCCTTTGAGCAAATGGGGGATCCCGTGCCCGATCTTTCCGACCTGAAAAAGTTTATCGGACCTCCGATTCATTACAGCTTTGTGACGTTTTACGGCGTAAAGGAAGAGGATGTCGGGAAATATATTGAAAAGTACCGTGAGCGTTACCGTAAAATCGGTATTTATGAGTGCTGTCTTTATGACGGTATGCTTGACACGTTGAAAAAGCTCAAAGAGAATGGTGTGAAAATCGGAATTGCTTCGTCCAAGCCGATTTCGCTGATTTATGATGTTATGAATTATCTGAAAATAACGGAGCTTTTCGATGCGGTTGTCGGCACGCAGTTTGACGACAGCAACCACAGCGGGAAAAAGGATCTGGTATTGCAGTCAATGGCTGAGCTTGGTGCAGACGACAAAAGCCGTGTGTTGATGGTCGGCGACCGGTATTTTGATATCGACGGAGCCGCGGGTGCAGGTGTTGACAGCTGCGGTGTGCTTTTCGGCTACGGAAATGAGCAGGAGTTTATGGAACACGGCGCGACGTATATTGTTGCGACGGCGCAGGAGATTGTTGATATCGCGATAGGCTGAAACTGTGAGGGTGATTCATAAAAACTTACGCTGAAAAGAACTGTGTATCTCCTGCGGTTATGAAGTCCGGCAAACCAAGGCTTACGAATATCCGAAATCAGAGTGCCTGAGTTGTGATGAGTAGGGACGACCCCGTGTGGTCGACCCAGACTGTCCCTTATTTTCTTTTTGCCAAGATTAAAGGTGCCTTGTTTTGGGCAGCCACGCGGGGCTGCCCCTACTTTCAGGTATAGGCAACCTCTAAAAACATCCCGGCATTCGTCATAATGCCCAACTAATGCCGTCTTTGTCGTTAAAAATCCTTGAAATACACAGAGTATTGCTGCGGATTTTTGCCTAAAATCCGACATCATTTGTGCACTATGCCAAATGCCGTGAGTTTTTAGAGGTTGCCTATAATTTAAGTACTGTGTATCCCGAGATTGGTGTCGCCACGCGATTAAACTCAAATTTCCGCAAAAACTTACGTTCAGTCTGTCATAATTTTAATTCTAATTACACAAAAACTATACAGCTTTCATAAGTTATAATGCCAAAACAGAAAGAATCATAACAATTATAGCGCGATATTGGAAATTACGCTCTGTGTTGAATCAATTTATTTTCATCGTATCTCAGGTCATTCCAAACCTTTCCATTCAATGAAAAACTCGCATTTTTGAACTGAACTTTCCACTCAATACTTCAAATATGTTGAAAACTTTTTATTGTATAAATTTTCTCTTTTCGGTGATGTTTAATGAAATACTTCGCAAAAAAATATGATGTTGTTGTGATCGGCGCCGGTCATGCCGGAATCGAAGCCGGTCTTGCCGCCGCCCGTCTCGGTGTTTCCACCGGTGTTTTTACCATCAACATGGACTGGGTTGGTAATATGCCGTGTAATCCGTCCATCGGCGGAACGAGCAAGGGACACCTTGTCCGTGAGATTGACGCGCTCGGTGGTGAGATGGGAAAAGCGGCCGATGCCAATACCTTGCAAAGCCGTATGCTGAATCTCGGCAAGGGACCGGCGGTTCATTCGCTTCGTGCGCAGATCGATCGCCGCCGTTACAGTGAATATATGAAGCACACGATGGAAATGCAGGACGGATTGGAAATCGTGCAGGCCGAAATCGTTTCGCTGACCCGACTTGAAAACGGTGAATGGGAACTGATTACCCGACTGGAAGCGATTTATCATGCGACTTGCGTTGTGCTTGCAACCGGTACGTTTCTCGGCGGACGGATTTATGTCGGCGATGTTTCCTATGACGGCGGTCCGGATGGTATGTTCGCTTCAACCGAGCTTGCCGAA
>JALEYA010000003.1 GCA_022779945.1 Oscillospiraceae bacterium
GGACACCTTGACGTCAAGTCCTCTTGCAATAATCACGTTACCTAAAATCCGGCTGGCAAGCAGGGTACCCTGACCGCCGACACCGACTATCATAATACTTTTCACGCTCATTACGCTTCCTCCTTTCTGATGGCGCCGAACGGGCAGACCGAAACGCAAAGACCGCAGCCGTTGCACTGTGTCAGGTCAATTTTCGCCTTGCCGTCCTCGAAGAGAATCGCCGGGCAGCCGAGCTTCATGCACATTTTGCATGAGCGACACTTGTCCGCATCGACGTCGCAGTGACCGGTATACTTCACCGTCTTCAGAAGTGCGCACGGACGCTGAGCGATAATAACCGACGGTTCGTCCGCTTCGGTTTCTTCCCTGACCGCCTTTTCGAAGCCTTTCAGGTCAAACGGATCTTCCACTCTGACACGGTCAACGCCGACGGCGTGACAAAGCGCAACCAGGTCAACCTGCTTTGTCGCTTCTCCCCGGATCGTCTTTCCGGTGGTCGGGTTATCCTGATGTCCCGTCATGCCGGTGATGGAGTTATCGAGAATAATCACGGTGTTGTTGCCCTTGTTGTAGACAATATCGATAAGTCCCGTGATGCCCGAATGGATAAAGGTCGAGTCGCCGATGACCGCAACAAGCTTTTTGTTGAATTCCTTGCCCCTTGCCTTACTCATGCCGTGCGCGGCACTGACGGAAGCACCCATGCAGATTGTGGTATCAACACTCTGTAACGGAGCCACGGCGCCGAGGGTATAACAGCCGATGTCACCCGAAACGGTCAGTCCTAACTTTTTAAGCACATAGAACGTGCCTCTGTGCGGACAGCCTGTGCAAAGCACGGGAGGACGGGCAGGAATATCGGACGCCGCCTGATGCTCTGTTTCTTCGCCGAGAATGACTTTTTTAATCATATTCTGGCTGTATTCGCCAAGCAGGGTGAATTCGTCCTTGCCTTTGACCTTGACGCCGAGCGAACGGATATACTGCTCAAAAATCGGGTCAAGCTCCTCCACGCACCAAAGCTCATCGCACTTTTCGGCAAAGTCTTTTATCAGCTTTTCGGGAAGCGGATAAACCATGCCGAGCTTCAGATAGTTTGCCTTATCTCCGAGTGCTTCTTTTGCGTACTGATACGCCGCCCCCGAGGTAATGACGCCAATCTTTGCGCCGTTATCCTCAACCTTATTAAATTCACAGGTGTTTGCAAACTCACGAAGCTTTCTTTCTCTTTCTTCGACAACGACATGACGCTTTTTCGCCATAGCGGGCATCATCACGTGCTTCGGAATGCTCTTTTCATACGGCTTTAAGTCAATATCCTCTTTCTCGTGAAGCTCAACAAGGCTTTGCGAATGGGAAATTCTTGTGGAAAGACGGATAAAGACGGGGGTATCGTATTCTTCGCTCAGGGCAAAAGCCGCCTTTGTGAAGTCTCTGCATTCCGCCGAATCGGCAGGCTCAAGCATCGGCACCTTTGCCGCGGCGGCGTAGTGACGGGAGTCCTGCTCATTTTGTGACGAGTGCATACCCGGGTCGTCCGCCACGCAGAACACAAGTCCGCCGTTTGCACCAATATAGCTGACGGTGAACACGGGGTCCGCCATGACGTTCAGACCGACGTGCTTCATGCAGGACATCGCTCTGGCTCCGCCGATGGAAGCTCCGATAGCGGTTTCGGCGGCAACCTTTTCATTCGGTGCCCATTCCACATAGACCTCGTTATACTGTACCATGTTTTCGGTAATCTCCGTACTCGGAGTTCCCGGATAAGAGGAAACGACACGCACACCGGCTTCATAAGCGCCTCTGGCGACTGCGGCGTTTCCGAGCATAAGTTTTTTCATTCTGTATGTACTCCTTTTGCTTTATTACTTCTTTTCATTCTCATCAGCGATAAGATTTGACGCTCCGTACCGTTCACGCAGCACCGGCTTTTCGATTTTTCCGGTCGGATTTCTCGGCACCTCGGCAAAAATAACCTTTCTCGGGCGTTTGTACCGCGGAAGTTCAACGCAAAACGCATTGAACTCTTCCTCGGTCATTGCTTCGCCGGGCTTGAGTTCAACAACCGCCGTCGCAATTTCGCCAAGCCGCTTATCCGCAAGACCGATGACGGCAACGTCCTTGATTTTGTCGTTCTTTCTTACGAAGTTTTCAATCTGAACAGGGTAGATGTTTTCGCCGCCCGTAATGATAACGTCCTTTTTGCGGTCAACGAGCCAGATAAAGCCGTCCTCGTCCTCCTGTGCCATGTCGCCGGTGAAAAGCCAGCCGTCCGAAAGGACTTCTTCGGTCGCTTTTTCGTCCTTATAGTAGCATTTCATGACGCCCGGGCCTTTTACGGCAAGCTCGCCGACTTCGCCCTTCTTGACGGTTTCGTGCTTGTCGTCAACGATCTTGATTTCCCAACCGTAGCCCGCTTTTCCGATGGCGCCGACATGATCGATGTTTTCCACACCGAGATGAACACAGCCGGGGCCGATGGATTCGCTCAGTCCGTAGTTGGTGTCGTATTCGTGATTCGGGAAAACCTGCTTCCAGCGTTTGATCAGGCTCGGCGGAACGGGCTGTGCCCCGATGTGCATCAGTCTCCATGCGGAAAGGTCATATTGTGAAAGGTCGATGTCGCCCCGGTCAATCGAATCAAGAATATCCTGCGCCCAGGGAACAAGAAGCCAGACAATGGAGCACTTCTCTTCGGAAGCGGTTTTGATAATCAGCTCGGGCGTTGTACCCTTCAGAAGTACCGCCTTGCTGCCGGACAGAAGACTGCCGAACCAATGCATTTTTGCGCCCGTATGATAAAGCGGCGGAATGCAAAGAAAAACATCGTTCCTTGTCTGTCCGTGATGGTTCTGTTCGACCTTACAGGAATGGACAAGGCTCCTGTGATCGTGTAAAATTGCTTTCGGGAAGCCCGTCGTACCGCTCGAAAAATAAATGGCGGCATCGTCGGAATCGGTAATCGTCACCTCCGGCTTTTTACTGCGGCAATAGCCAATGAGTTTATCACAGCTTTCGGCGAACGTCGGGCAGTCACGACCCACAAAAAGCTTCATTTTGATCTGCGGAATGATGTCCGCAATCTGCTCGATTCTTCCGATAAATTCGGGACCGAAAACAAGGTATTCGGAATCGGATTTTTCAAGGCAGTATTTGATTTCGTCCGCCGTATAGCGGTAATTGAGCGGCACAGCGATGGCACCGGCTTTGAGCACACCGAAATAAATCGGCAGCCACTCGATGCAGTTCATCAAAAGAATGGCGACCTTTTGCCCTTTTTTGATTCCTCTTGACAAAAGAAGATTGGCAAAGCGGTTGGCGCGGCAGTCAAAGTCCTGCCATGTCATTTCACGGCGGTAATAATCGCCCGTCGCCTGGGTCAGCGAGAACTCACGCCAGGTGGTTTTGGTTTTCGCGCCCGGATTGATTTCCACAAGGCTGATATCGTCGGGGTACAGCCTTGCGTTATTTTCCAGAAATTCGGTAATCGGCATTTTTGTTTTCCTTTCGTATTCCATTAAAGTTTTGCTTTTCACTTGACTGTTCATATTCACATATTATCTGTTTCATGTTATCATATAATTTGTTCAATGTCAACGATTATTCATGCCGCTTTAAACTGTTGAAGAAAAATAAAGCGAAGCCGTCCCGAGGTTTTCCCCGGGACGGCGTTTGGCAAAGCCGCTTCAGGCACAAGACGTGCCCTTCATTTTTTTAGCAGCCGCATCCGCAGTTGCCGCCTCTGAAGTCTTCGCAGCCGCAGTTGCCGCCGAAGAAGTTATCTCCGCAGCAGCAGAAGAGGATCAGGAGAATGATGATCCAGGTGCAGCAGTTACCGCCGAAAAGTCCGTTGTTGCAAGCCATAGTTAACCTCCCTTCCATGCGATGAGGAGGATTTTTTGTTCATCGCATTCTCAATGTCATTATACGTCCGAACACAAAGAGTGTGCATACGGAATAAAAACCGAACGGCAAAGGAAGACTATATTTGATTACGTTTTCATTAATAAAGGTGGTTTTTTCATGCGTAAGGACACTTTTGACGGCAAAAAAATGTTTTTATCCGATCCGGATTTTTCTCTTTTCTCCCCTTTTGACCTTCGTGAAAGTCAAAAAAGCCTTGAACATTCCGAACGGGTTCCGGCGGAAGGTCAAACTTTGAACCCGAAAGTCAAAAACAATGAAAATTCTTAAAAATAGGAGAAAATCAAAGAAAACAGAAGCTATTTTAAAATATCAAAGTCAAAAATAACCGTTTTGACCTTTTTTGACCTTTGACCTTTGCGCGTTTCGGACTATAATAAAAGCATAAAAGGTCAAAGATAGTCAAAGTCAAAAAGGAGATGAAACAAGTTGAACCTTTCCAATGTGATCGCTCACATGATAAGCGAAATGCTTGAGGACACCGACGAAATCGAAATTCAGCGCAATACGCTTGCCCAACGGATCGGCTGCGTACCGAGCCAGATCAATTACGTTCTGTCCTCCCGCTTCACCCCCGAACGAGGCTACATTGTCGAAAGCAAACGGGGCGGCGGCGGCTGTATCAGAATCACAAGGGTCAATTGCAGCGGCGACACACTTTTAATGGACGTCGTCAACGCCATCGGAAATTCCATCGACGACAAAAGCTGCAACAATTTTCTTGTTAATCTTGTTTATAACAATATCATTTCTAAAAGCGATGCAAAGCTGATTCTTGCGGCAACGGGCGACACCGCCTTAAAGCGGATTGACCCGCCGCAAAGAG
>JALEYA010000024.1 GCA_022779945.1 Oscillospiraceae bacterium
CTTACCCTTGGTCTGAAAGGTGAAATGCACGACACCTACGACTTCACATACTAATCAAAAAGTAGTGACTTACACCCCGGAGGAGAGTTCTTCCGGGGTTCTTTTTATGCCTTTTTATCGCTCTTTTTATGCGGCTGTCGCTTGTGTGCGCAACCGCCTTTTTTATTGCCGGAGAGAGCCTGGTGGGTTTCCCTTATACCAAATCTCACCCGACAAAACAACGCTCGCCGCGCGCCAAAAAAGACAACACAACCCAACAAAAAACAGCCCGCATGAAACGGACTGTTCTTTTTATTTCAGACACGTTGAGCCGCTGTGCCTGCTTTATCTTTGGACTCGTCCCGAGCCGTCACCGCCGGCAAGCTTTTCTACCTCACCGACACCGACGCGGTTGAAGTCGCCCTCGATCGAGTGCTTGAGCGCCGAAGCCGCCACCGCAAATTCGATCGCCTGCTGGGTGTCCTTGCCGTTTCTCAGGGCGTAGATCAGACCGCCGCCGAAGCTGTCACCGCCGCCGACACGGTCCACGATGTGAAGCTTGTATTCCTTCGAGAAGCAGTAGTCTTTGCCGTCGTACAGCATACCTGCCCAGTTGTTGTCGCTTGCGGAAATCGAGGTACGAAGCGTGATCGCCACCTTTTCAAAGCCGAAACGATCCATCAGCTGTTTCGCAACGGACTTGTAGCCGTCCTTGTCGAGCTTTCCGCCGTAAATATCGGTGTTCTCCGCTTCGATTCCGAAAACGTCCTTCGCGTCCTCCTCGTTGGAAATGCACACGTCCACATATTCGCAAAGCTTGGTCATGGCTTCTCTTGCCTGCTGTCTTGTCCACAGCTTGCCGCGGTAGTTGAGGTCGCAGGAGATCGTAATGCCCTTCGCTTTTGCCGCCTTGCACGCATCCAGACAGATTTCCACAAGGTTTTCGCCGAGTGCCGGCGTAATGCCCGTAAAGTGGAACCAGTCCGCACCGTCAAAGATCTTGTCCCAGTCAAAATCCGCCCGGTCGGCGGTCTGAATCGAGGAGTGGGCACGGTCATAAATGCAGACACTGCCTCTTTGCGAAGCGCCTTTTTCCAGATAGTAGATGCCGACTCTCTCGCCACCCCGTACGATGTCGCTTGTATCAACACCGAACGCACGAAGCGAATTGACGGCGGCCTGTCCGATCGCGTGGGTCGGAAGCTTTGTGACGTAGGAAACGTCCTGACCGTAGTTGGCAAGGGACACGGCAACGTTGGCTTCCCCGCCGCCGAAGGTCGCCTGCATCTGATCGTTCTGGAAAAAACGGTAATACCCGTTCGGGGCAAGGCGAAGCATAATTTCGCCGAAGCATACAACTTTACTCATAATATCAGTCTCCTTTTGAATTTATTTCTGCACAAGATGAACCGCAAAGCCGCCGAAGTCGTCCTTGAGGTAGATCGCTTTTGTCTTACCCTTGGCGTCGGTCTTGCGGCTGCTTTCGTCAAATTCGACACCGGAAAGCGCAAGATGATACACCGCTCTGTCCACACTGTTGGTGCCGATGGCGATGTGACCGTTTTTGCCTTTGCCGTCCGCCTTGACGCATTCGATCACCGGCATCGCAAAGTCGGAACTGTTGCCTTTCTTATAGTCAAAGCCGAACACCGAATAGAAAAGCTTTGCGGTCTTTTCCGCATTTTCCGCATTTTCACAGTTGATGCCGATATGGGCAAGCGTAAAGCCGAGCATGGTTTTCACCGCATCGGCGCAGATGGCTTCGATCTCGTCCCACTTTTCGCCGGCGATCAGGTCTTTCTTGACCATCCATGTGCCGCCACAGGCAATAATGCGGTCAAAGGACAGATAATCCATCACATTTGCGGTGTTGACGCCGCCCGTCGGCATAAAGTCAACCGGGAACACGGGAGCGAGCGCCTTAATGGCTTTTACGCCGCCCGACTGTTCCGCCGGGAAGAACTTGACGGTGTGAAGTCCTGCATTGACGGCCTTTGTGATGTCCGAAGCGTTGACACAGCCCGGAAGCACCGGCACGCCCTTCCTGACGCAATAGTCGACAAGCTCGTCGTTATAGCCGGGGGACACGATGTACTTTGCACCGGCGGCAAGCGCACGCTCACACTGGTCAATATTCAGCACCGTTCCGGCACCGACAAGAATTTCCGGCACCTGTTCGGACATACGGCGGATCGCTTCTTCCCCGGCGGCGGTGCGGAAGGTCACTTCGGCGGCGGGCAGTCCGCCTTTGCAAAGTGCTTTGGCAAGGGAAACCGCCTTGTCGGCGTCGTCAATGGCGATAACGGGCACGATTCCGATATCGGATAAGGTTTTTAAAACGTCGTTCATAACAAAAACTCCTTGAGATTTAGTTGGGCGAAAAACGCATGAATTTTTTTCGCATACACATCTATTATAGTACCCGAAAAAACGAATTACAAGTCAGAAATCAAAAAAAACAGGCAATCCTTTGCAAGATTGCCTACAAAAACGCAGTAGCCACGGCTCGGTTTATACGCTTTCTGCCCCTTTTTCCGCAAGTGCCGTCTTCTCTTTGCGCTTTTCGAGAAGCCTTAACACCGCCACCTTCCCCAAAGGGGACGGCTGTTGGTGCTTTCCTTTAATAAAGAGGTAAACCTGAAAGGCAGAGAATCAGGCTCCCCTTTTAGGGGGAGCTGTCAGCTTTGCTGACTGAGGGGGCTACCTGCTGACCGTCAGCACAAGGTGAAATACTGCTTAGCTCACTCCCTCCGACGGCTAACGCCGCCACCTCCCTCACGAGGGAGGCTCAATCGCCGCCTTCAAGTTGATGAGAATCGGCTCCCTGGTGAGGGAGCTGTCACGCAGTGACTGAGGGAGTGCTCTCCTGCCTCCTCCGCCATTCAAACTCCTTTCCTCTTTCTCTATACAAATATATCTATTCTCTATTATCTATTATCTTTTTCCCGTTCTCCGTAATCCTTGCGGCAATAACGGTGATGTCGTCCCTTGTGCTTTCCTCGCTGCGAAGCCGTGCCAGCTTTGCAATGTGCGCCGCCAGCGCGTCCATACTGCTTGTGCTCCACGCAAGAAGCTCGTCACTGATCCAGCCGCAGTCGGTTGCCGTTGCACCGTCGGAAACAAGAAGCAGAAGGTCGCCGGGTGATAGCTCCCGTTCGCAGTAGGACGGCGTGACCTGCTTTAAGATCCCGAGCGGCATGGACTGCATTTCGATCGTTGTCACGCTGTTTCCCCGGCGGATGAACGAAACGGCGGCGCCTGCCTTGTGAAAGGCTGCCTTGGCGTTATAGACGTTGATGCTGACCGCGTCGACCGTGGCGGTTGACTCGTCGGTCGATTTCACCATCAAAGCACAGTTCACCGCACGCATCGCCGACTCAAACGTAAAGCCGCATAAGAGAAGCTTTTCCATCAGCGCCACCGTCATCGCCGAATCAATTGCCGCCCGTGAGCCTGTCCCCATGCCGTCGCTTAGCACCGCCACCCGACAGCCGGACGAGTCGGAAAGAATCCGTATGCTGTCGCCGCAAAGCTTTTTGCTTTCCACCGGAAGCGAGCACGAGCCGAACATCACCTTGAAAAGCGGCTTCTCCTCGAAGATGTACGAGGTTTTCAGTTCGTTCATCGCAATTTCCGGCGGCTCAAAACGGCGCACGCAGACCGATTCGAGCACACGCTTCATCGTATGAAAGTCCGTCTCCCCGGCGGAAAGAACCACGTCCGCTTCCACCGTGACCTTGCCGTTTTTGTCCGTATAATACCGAAGCGAATCGACGTCAATTCCGCTGTCGTGCAGTGCCGACCGAAGCGCTCTTGACCGTGCGGTGTCGATTCTCCGGCTGTTGGACGCCTGCACCGCAATTTCGCCGAGAAGCTCGGACACGATGCCGAACTGCTCACAGACGATGTCCCGCATTTCGGAGATCCGGATTTTGCACGCCATGGCGTTGACAAAGTCGAAATAGCTTTTTTCCGTCTCCTTCAACAGCAGTCTCGGCCGCACACAGCGTTTTTCAAGCTCCGTCCTGCCCGAAGAGGGCTTGATGCCGGTGATTCTCATGATGTCGCTCGCCGTCGCATGGAAATGCTTGTCCCAACATTCTTTTTTGTAATTACATCCGAAGCAGACATTCTGCTGAAGGGCGGCAAAGACCCGGTCAAGCTCGGGGTTGATGACCTTGTCAAGCCGCTCCCCGGCCTTATCGACGATCTTTGAGATTTCGCCGACGTTTTCCGCCGCACGTTTAAGGTTGGCGCAAACCTCCCGTTCCACGCCGTTGTCGGTAATCAGACCGCTTTTGTCAAGGTAGTCCTGCGCTTTGGCGATCAGTCCCGACGGAATCACGCAGTAGGTGACCGCCGCAATGACCGCTTCGCTGAGATTGTAGATTTTTTCGACCGAAAAGCCGTCAAGCACCGAGGCGAAAAATACGCTTGCCACAAACGCCACCGCCGCACTGTACTGACCGAGAGAGCCGAAAATACCGCTTGCAAGTCCGCCTAACGCAAAGCACGCAAACAGATACCGCCCGTCAGGCGAAACGGAAAACGACAGTCCGGCTAAAATCCCGGCGATGCTTGCCGCCGCGGCGCCTTTATAGTGCGCAATAAACATCACAAGCACCGCCGCCGCGATCCGTGCCGGTGCAATTGCTCCGAGGGTAAAGCCCGACATACACATCAGAAAGACGCAGACACAAAGCACGATACAGATACTGTCACGGGAGGACAGCTTTTTGATGCCGATATTGAGAACGGGCGTGCGGACGGCTTTCATAAAAAAGTACGTCCCGAGAGCGGAAAGCGCCCCCTCCGCCAAAAGACGGAGCACCGCAAACAGCGTAAACTCCCGGAAGGTGCAATAGACGATCGACGCAATACTGCACGAGCAGAACGCCAGAAGCGAGCAGACAAAGCTGTTGTTTTCCGTCTGATACCGTCTTAGCACGACAAGGCGGAAAACGGAAGAAATGAGAAGTGCCAGGGTGTATTTCAAGGCAAGCTGCCAGCCCGAGGACACAAAGTACCCGACCGCGCTTCCGACAAAGGCGCAAAAGCAAGAATCAAACGGCACGCCGCACACGAAGCTGACGGCGAACGGAGAAAGCTCCCCCATGGAATCGAGCTGAGCCAGACAGAACCCGGCGGCGGCACAGCCGGCATATTTCAGCGTAAGGCTTTTATCGTTTTTTATCTGGGACCCGATTCTGATTTCCGGCGGAATCAACAATTGCTTATTCATTTTCCGACCTCCTTTAAGGACTTACTATAAGAATAAGTCTGTACAAAAAAGAAAATCGTCAAACAGTGGCAGATATTCCGGTTTTCGTCCGACAGATGCTGCCAAAGTGCGCCCTGTTCTTCCCTCCTGCGATAAAATCCCGCCACCGCCGCCGGAGGGAGGCAGGCTCTCTCGCAACAGACCGGAAGAAGGAAAAGCGTCCGGGAGATATCGGTATCGACCGCCGGCAAGGGGCGGCAGGACGCAGCGTGAGTGGTGGGATAAGGTTGTTGACAATTCGGGAAATCCGGATATAATAGACTTAGGGAGTGAAAAAATGAGTATATCGTCCATCGAAAAGCCTATTGAATTTCCGATTGAACAGCGAAACACCGGAAAAGGAAATCCGAATGCGATTCTGACCTTTGATGTTGAACTGAACAACAGACAAAAGAAGCTTCTTGAAGCTCTCCCGGATTACGACAGCAAGGCTACAGTAAGAAAAACCGATGTGAATATGAAAGACTTGTCCGCTTTGACTGCTGCGACCGGAGATGAGTTTGCCATGTTTACAAAAGGCAACGAAAGACTGATTATACGGGGCGGTTCACGTCATGTGAATATTGATGTTGATGCTGCGAAAGAATTGGTCAAAGATGGATATCGATGGAGTGGACATACTCATCCGGGTATTAACGAAAATTGTATGACAGCATCTCCCGGTGATTATGCTATTTTGGATTGTTTTATGCAACAAACGAGTGTTATATATAATTCTAAAGGTTTATTCAGAACTTTCGAAAAGGAGGAGTAATTGATGTGCAGATTATTTGATGAATGGAATAGTGAAATTAAGAGCTATTGCAACATGAATCAATTAAGCTATGAAAAATTACAAAAGATGTGTAAATCATGGGGAAAAAATGACATTGCATTTCAGTATGTTGACAAGAACAAGGGAAAGATGGGGCTTTTAGATGAAACGCCTGCTCCGGTTGTTCTTTGGGTAAGAAAAACAGAAAAAGGTAATTTGATTTTTGAACAAACCGAATATACCCAAAAATATCTCGCACAGTAAGACATATAAACGAATACATTCAAGCACTTTGCATTTGGCAGGGTGCTTTTTAATCGTGAATAATTCGCAAAAAAAGAAAAGCCACACTTTCGTGCAACTTTTCTTTCTGGTGGGCAGGGATGGATTCGAACCATCGAAGTCACTGACGGCAGATTTACAGTCTGCTCCCTTTGGCCACTCGGGAACCTACCCATATTGAATTGTTTGCTATTGGTGGAGCTGGTGGACGGACTCGAACCCCCGACCTGCTGATTACAAATCAGCTGCTCTACCAACTGAGCTACACCAGCGTTTCAACGCTCGATTACTATACCACAAAAAAGCAGACTCGTCAACCCTTTTTCGCTAAATTTTTAAAATTTTTTTGTTGATTTTATTTTGCACACGTTGTATAATATATTTACAAAACAATCAACGAGGTGAGGACATGAAGCAAATCAAAGCATTCCCGGATAAAATCGTCATAAAAGGCCATTATTCTTACCTTGTCGGCGGTGTGATCCTGTTGACGGGCGGAATTGTATTTCTGAAAGATATTGTTTCGCTGCCGGTTTCCGGTGCTGACCTTTTTACGCCGGGCGGACTTCCGGTTTTGTGTTTTGTGGCGTTCGCATTGTTCTTTGTCTGCACCGGCTTGTTTATGCTGCTCAGATTTTTCGAAACCGTCGCCGTGGACGAAAACGGCATTGTGCGCAAAGGCTTGCTGACAAGAAAAAGACTGGGCTGGGCGGAAACGGCGGACTTCGGTGTGTTTTATGACGTGAAGTCCAGACGTCCGATGTATGTGCTTTACTTTTCGGATGAAAAACTGCCGACAAACCAAAAGGAAACGAGAAAAAAGCTTCGGGGAAGGACAATAAAGATTTATGTTGCGCAGTCGGAATTTGGTGTCATGACGGACTTGCTTTTGCCATTCTGTCATCGCTTTGCCGGATGTAAGCCGTTTATCAGCGACCCGGATTATCCTTGGAGAATGAGATGAGGAGAGGATAGGAAAGACAAAACGGCTGATTGAAAAGTATTACGGGATATTAGAGGAAAAATGATGCGGACAAAGCGTTGAACAAGGGGTGAGGGTATGTACGAAAAGATCACAAAGGTTCTGGATATTATTTTTTCGGTGCTGTTCGTTCTCTGTATCGGCATGGCTTTAGTCAGCAGCTTCCTTTACACCGACAACAATGCCGACTACACGGTTCTTCAGCCTGAACTGCGGACACCCGAGCCGATTGAATGCGTGCTGGACAACCGGAAAAGCGACTTGATATACGTCTGTTACACGGAAGGTTCGGCTGTCAATGTGTATGACAGCGAGTCGGGCAATTTCCTTTGGGCGGTGTCGGTTCCGTATCTTCGCCACACTTATTTTGACCTTGCCGCAGACAGACTGGTGATTTACGGTGCCAATGAGGCGTATTTTTACGACTGCAAAACCGGCGCTTTTCTTGAAAAAGGGGAGAGCGACGCTTACGGACTGTCTTTTGAACTTGGGGAAAACACCGCTGTACAGGGCGAACCGGTGCCTGGGGAGATTTATTATGACCTGAACGATGTTTACAAAGTCAATCCCGACGGCTCGAGGACGATGATTGTCTGCGCACCGTGGTGGGTCGATTTTTTCAATGTTTTCATCTGGTGGATGGTCGGCTTTTCGGCCGGACTCGGGAAGGGTGCGCTGATGCTTTTCGATAAGGTCAGGCAGGGCGTACGGGCAAAAAAGGCGGCGCAGGGCGATTTTTCGGGAGAATATGAACTGACCGATAAGACAGCGATTTTTACCGTTCGTTTTTATCAGGCGGAAAGTGTTGTCCATATCCTGCTGGCTGTTATCATTGCAATCTTTACCGGTTCTGCGCCGAAGGTGACACTTCTGGCTTTTCCGGTGGCGATTGTGTTCATTTTATCGCAGATCGTATTGGTCAATCTCCTTGACAGGCGGACGCTTTCTACTTACGAGAAGAAAACCGTTTCGATGTGGAAAGCGATCAATTGGAGCACACTGATTGTCGCTTTTTTGACACTTGTGGTAATTATGACTTTAAACGGCGGGGAAATTCAGCTTTGACCGGGAAGCATTTTATGAAAAATGTTGATTTTTTGTGAAAACTGTGCTATACTGAATTCACAAAATTTTAAAGGAGGATTTCACTATGAAAACACTCGGCGATCTTATCGACTTCTTAAAGGGTCTTTATGAGCTTATCGTTGATTTCTTCAACAAGTTTATCAAGAAGGACGAAGGCGAAACCACAGAACAGGCATAAGGATAAAGGCTTCTCCATTTCGGAGGAGCCTTGATTTTTGCTGATTACAGCCGGGATTTGCTTTTCACGTGCGAACGAACCGACGAAAAGTGAATGAATTTTGAATTTTCTATTGACATTGTTTTAAAAATAGACTAAAATATATAAAGTAAGATACTTTTTCGCAAAGTATTGAATCCATTTTATTTATATTTTCAGGAGGAAGACACAATGGATAACGTATTTTTTCGATTTGTAAAAGCTCATTGGGAAGAAATCAATGCTCTTTATGAAGCTCTTCTCGACTTTATTGAGGCTCTTTACAACAAGGCAACAGGTTCTGAAGAAGAATAATTGATGGAACCCGTTGGTTTTTCATCGCACATTGGCCGGGACTTATTCCGGTCTTTTGCTTTTGTGAAATCTTTGATTGAGAAAAGATGACTGTTTTCCGTTAGAATCATGAATTTTTTTTTAATTAACTATTGACATTGTTTAAAGAATGCTGTACAATATAGACAAGTTAAAGATCTCGTGTCTTTGATTAATATGTGTAATAGGAGGAAATATTCATGATCGATCTTAACGCTTCTTGGGCTAACTTCATCGCATTCCTTAATGAAAACTGGAAGGCAATCGTTGAGTTCTTTGATAAGATCTGGGCTTTTGCTAAGGAAACAATCCTTAAGGAAGACAGCATCTTTGGTGATGTTGACGCAACAGTTGCTGCTGAATAATCAACTGTGCTGTTTTAAAATTTGAAATTTTAAAATGGAAGGCCGCCTGAAGTTCAGGCGGCTAGCCTTTTTTTAGGAACCTCTGAATAAATCTCAGCATGCGCTTTGATGCACAGCTTACTTGCATATTTTCCGCCATATCGCACAAAAACTGCTTGAAATCCGACAGGATTCCTGCGCAGCTTTTGCACTTTTCTGACGAAAAATCTGACGGCGTAATCTGCACACCAGATTTAATCAGAGCTTCCTTAAGTTTATCGTCGGACCCGGTATCGTTGGGATATCGGGTGTTTTTTGTTTTTTTTCTGATATTTTTAAATTTTTTTCTGAATTGTCCCGCTTTTTGCGGGATTTTTTTTATTTTACGGGGACTTAGTGAAGAGCGGATTTTCGAAGCGGCGAAAAACGCTCTTATCGGGAGAAACAAACCAAAGAAAGGAGAAGGACTTGTCAGACGAATTAACGGCAAAAGAAAGACTGTTTTGTCTTTATTACCACCTTGACCGGAACGCAAGGGAAGCGGCCGAAAAAAGCGGCTTCGGCAGCAACCCGAGAAAAGCTTTGCGGCTTTTAAGAAAAGAAGAAGTTTCGGATTATATCAAAAAGCTTGACAGTGAAAGCAAAACCTGCACACCGGAAGTTGCGGCCGGTTACAGGCGACTGGCTTTCGGCTGTGCCAACGACGCGGTGACGCTCGTTCTTGACCCGGATATCGGTCGTCAGGAGCTATCAAAGCTTGACCTTTTCAACGTAGCGGAAATCAAAAGGCAAAAGGGCGGAACCGTCGAAATCAAGTTTTTTGACCGATTGAAAGCACTCGAAAAGCTGGCGGAAATCGGGGAGGACGACCGGACACAAAAAACGGCAACTCTTTATTCCGCCATCGAAAACAGCGCAAAGGCCTTAGCGGAGGCTTGCGATGACTGAGTTCAGAAGCTTTTCAAAAAAACAGCTTACCGTGCTTTCCTGGTGGCACGAACGATCCCCGTACCGGTCTTATGACGGTATTATCTGCGACGGCGCGGTCAGAAGCGGAAAAACGACCTGTATGTCGCTGTCGTTTGTGTCGTGGGCTTTTCACTCGTTCAATGGCGCCGACTTTGCGTTTTGCGGAAAAACGATCGCTTCTTTAAGGCGGAACATGATAAGCAGCATGCTTCCGATTCTTGGAAGCCTCGGCTTTGAATGGAAGGAAAAGCACACACAAAACCTGATTGAAATCCGTTGCGGAAAAGTGACCAATCGGTTTTATCTTTTCGGCGGACGGGACGAAAGCTCGGCTTCGCTGATTCAGGGCATGACGCTTTCGGGGGTCTTACTTGATGAGGTGGCGCTGATGCCGCGGTCGTTCGTGGAGCAGGCTCTTGCCCGATGCTCGCCGAAAGGGGCAAAATTCTGGTTCAATTGCAATCCCGAAAACCCCATGCATTGGTTTTACCGGGAATGGATCCAAAAAAGCAAAGAAAAAAACTGCCTGTATCTTCATTTTCTGATGGAGGACAACCCGTCACTGGCTCCCGAGGTGCTAAGACGCTACCGTTCGCTTTACAGCGGTGCGTTTTATGAACGGTTTGTCCTCGGAAAATGGGTCGCCGCCGAGGGGCTTGTCTATCCGGACGCGGCAAACGGCAGTTACACCGAAAAACCGCCCGACGGCACCGCCGGACAGTACTGTATCTCCTGCGATTACGGTACGGTGAATCCGATGTCGATGGGACTTTGGGCAAAACACGGCGAAACGTGGTACCGGGAAAAAGAGTATTACTATTCGTCCAGAAGGCAGGGAAAACAGCTGACGGACGAGGAGTATTATGAGGCGCTTTGCCGTCTTGCGGGAACAAGAAAAATCGAAGCGGTCATTGTTGACCCGTCGGCGGCAAGCTTCATCCAGTGCATCAAGCGGCACGGAAAATTCAAGGCGCTCCCCGCGAAAAACAGCGTGACGGACGGAATCCGGAAGGTTCAGCAGGCTCTCAGACAAGGTAAAATTAAAATCGGTCCCGATTGTACGGACACACACCGCGAGTTTTCGCTTTACCGTTGGGAAGAGGGTCAGGCCAAGGACGTTCCGAAAAAGGAAAACGACCACGCAATGGACGATATCCGCTATTTTGTTTCGACGTATTTAGAAGAAAGCCGCGGCGGTTTTTTCGCCGTGGCTGCCCAAAGGGAAAAGTAAGGAACCTCTGAATCAATCACAGCATATGCTTTGATGCACAGCTTACTTGCATATTTTCCGCCAGAAAAGAACAAAACCCACTTGAAATCCGTCAGGATTCCTGCGCGGCTTTTGCTCAATCTGACAAAAAATCTGACGGCGCAATCTGTACATCCGATTTGATCAGAGGTTCCAAAGAAAGGAGAAAACGCTTGGCACTTTTCAGAAAAAAGGAAAAAAGGGAAAAAAGGACGGTTGCCGCCGTTTCACAGACCGCGGCAAGCCGACACCCGTTCACGTCGCTTTCGTCCTATTATCCCGGAAGAAATGCCGATTTTGCGTTATACCGCTCTTTACGGGAAGCCGTTCCGATTATTGATGCGGCTATCCTCAAAACCGTCCGACTGTTAGGCTCGTTTGAAGTGAAAACAGGTGACGACAAGGCGGACAGAATGCTTCGGCACTTTTTACGGTCGGTCAACGTTTCGGGAACGAGAACGGGAATCGACAGCTTTGTTTCCACGTTTTTCGAACAGCTTCTGACCTACGGAACGGCGGTCGGCGAGATCATCGTTTCCGGCGGTGAGGTCAGCCACCTGTATAACGCACGGCTTGAGGACGTTTGCCTTTCGAGCGGAGAAAATCCGCTTGCTGTCACCGTTTCGGCACGGGATAAAACGGGGCTGTTTGTTCCGGTCCGGTATCCCGATCTGATTTTGAAATGCGTGCACAACCCCGAGCCGGGAAGTATTTACGGCACATCGGTTTTAAAGGGCTTGCCGTTTGTCAGCGACGTGTTTTTGAAAATCATGAACACGGTCGGCGTCAACTGGGAACGGCTCGGGAATGTCCGCTTCGCCGTGACGTACAAGCCGCAGGACGACGCAATCGACAAGGCGTACGCCCGGGAAAGGGCGCAATGTGTCGCCGACGAATGGAGCAAGGCGATGGACCCGAACGGCCCTGTCAAGGACTTTATTGCGGTCGGCGACGTTTCCATCAAGGCCATCGGGGCGGACAATCAGATTCTTGACAGTGAGGTGCCTGTCCGACAGGTACTCGAACAGATCGTGGCAAAGCTCGGAATTCCGCCGTTTTTGCTGGGTCTCAGCTGGTCTTCGACGGAAAGAATGTCGTATCAGCAGGCGGATATTCTTACAAGCGAAATTGACGCTTACCGCCGGGAAATCGAGCCGGTGATAAGAAAAATCTGCCTTTGGCAGTTACGGCTTTCGGGCTTTGGCTGCGATGTGGACATTATCTGGGACGATATCACGCTTCAGGATCTCACCGAGATATCGAGAAGCGGCTATTACAACGCCCAGGCAGAAAAGATTCTTTATGAGATCGGAGGAGAGAAAAACGCAAACGAATCATCTTGACGATATGACGCTTATCAACCGCTATACCCGCTCGCCATTAAAAAAAGAGCAGGTGTACATCTTCCCCGTCACGCTTTGCGACAACGAGGTTGACCGCGATTTTGAACGGTTTACGGTCAGCGCACTGAAGAAGCTTTGTACGCTGTTTCTCGGCAAGACGGGCATTTTTGACCACAATATGTCGGCATCGGGTCAGAGCGCACGGATTTTTCAAACATGGGTCGAAACCGACCGGAACCGAAAGACTTCGGCGGGCGAACCCTATACCGCCCTCAAGGCGAAAGCCTATATGGTAAGAACCGACCAGAACAAGGCGCTGATTGACGAGATCGACGCCGGCATCAAAAAAGAGGTCAGTGTCGGCTGTGCGGTGAAAAAATCGGTCTGCTCTGTCTGCGGAAAGAACATGAAAACCGGGGAATGTGAGCACATCAAGGGACGCCTTTACGCCGGCAAGCTTTGCTGCGGTATCCTGACCGAGCCGACGGACGCTTACGAATGGTCGTTTGTTGCCGTTCCGTCTCAACGAGAGGCAGGCGTCACAAAAAGCTTCACAAGTAAGGAGGAAACCAAAACGGACATCATCAAAGCCATCAAAGAATGCGACAGCGGGCTTACGCTGACAAAAGCGCAGGCGGACAAGCTTTCCGCTTATATCCGGAAGCTTGAAGAATACGAGCACGAGGCAAAGGCCTATCGCAACAGCCTTGTTTCCGGTATCGAACGGCTGTGTATGCTCGTGATGCCGAAGGTCAACGTCGGACTGTTTACCAAAGGTCTTGACTGCCTTTCGGTCGAAAAGCTCGAAACGCTCAAAAGCGGACTCGAAGCACAGGCGAGACAGATCATGCCGCCGCCGCTTCAGCTCAAAAGCGAAAAGTCCGTGAAACCTGCAAACAACAACGCTTTTAAAATTTAAGGAGGTTTTCATCAATGGCAAAATTCGAAAATATCAAGCTTGAAAAAGGGCTTTACACCACAGGAAAAAGCTTCACAAAGGCGCTCGAGGAGCTTGACCCGTCGGAGGAATACATCGGAACCGAGCTGGAGGGGCTTGACGCCTTTCAGCGTCAGCTGAAACGATTCGACATCAAGGTTTCCGGCAGAGGCAGTGACACCGTTGAGAAATTCTTCAAGACCTCGGATTCGGCGGCGCTGTTCCCGGAATATGTCAGCCGTTCGGTTTACCGAGGCATCGAAGAAAACAATATTCTTCCGAAAATCGTGGCGACCGTGACCGACATCAACGGCATGGATTACCGCACGATCGCTTCCGTTCCCTCCGAGGACGACAAGGAGCTTAAAATCGTTGCCGAGGGCGACGCCATTCCCGAAACGGCGGTCAAAACACAGGAGAATCTTGTCACGCTCAAGAAGAGGGGCCGAATGCTGGTGGCATCGTATGAAGCACTTCGTTTTCAGCGTCTTGACCTTTTCTCGGTGACGCTTCGTCAGATCGGCGCCTATATTGCCAAAATGCAGCTTAAAGACGCAATTGACGTACTGGTAAACGGCGACGGCAACGAAAATGCCATCACGGAATCGAAAACCGCCGCCGACGGCGATCTTGCGTATACCGACCTTGTGAACTTCTGGAACAGCTTTGATCCGTACACGCTTACGACCATCATCGCTTCTCCCGACCTTACGGCGAAGATCCTTTCTTTGTCCCAGTTCAAGGACGCTTCGGCAGGTCTTGATTTTCATGCCACGGGGAAGCTTGTCACCCCGTTCGGTGCCGAGCTTTTGAAAAGTGCAAGCGTCGGCACGGGTAAGCTCATCGGTCTTGACCGTACCTGTGCACTCGAACAGGTGCAGGCAGGCGGCGTCATGACGGAGTTTGACAAGCTGATTGACCGTCAGCTTGAAAGAGCGGCGATTACAACGATCAGCGGCTTTGCCAAAATCTTTACACCGGCCTCAAAAGCGCTTTCGGTCTGAAAGGAGCAAAACGCATGACAGACGCGGCAACGGTTTTTGCGCTTTTAAAGGAATACACCGACACCGAGGACATCGCCGCCGGGGAGATCTTACCGCTGTGTCAGCGGGCGTTGGATTTTGTGGTTTCCCGGCTGAAAGAAACGGCGGACAGAGAAAGTCCGCTTGTCGGCGAAACGGCGGCGGCAGTGGCACGGTATCTAGTCTTTAAAAAGCAGTCCGGTGTGGGTCAGCGGTTTCACAAGTACAAAATCGGGGATATTTCGACGGAAAGAAACGCCGAAAAGGAGCTTGCCGTTGAAACGCAGCTGTATCACGAGGCCTTGGCGAACGCCGCCGGAATACTCAGGGACGGTGGTTTTTATTTCAGCGCAGAATAACATCCGGTATGATCCGGAAATCGAACGACTCATCAAAAAGTTCGGCAGAAAGATGAAGCGGCTCAAAAACGGCGAGGAAACCGAGTTTTTCGGCTTCCTTCAGCCGCTCCGGTATAAAAATAAAATGTACCTCAACGGTATTTCGACCGAGCTTGGGTACAACACGATGAAAAAGTATTTGCTGATTTCACAGCCGGACGTCAAACTCAAGCAAAACGATCGGGAAAACGTCATCATCACCGCCTCGGACGGAAAATATTGCTGTGACCACAGCGAAACCGTCCGCTTCGGAGAAACGCAGTGCTATTGCTGGTCGATCGTCCACAGAATCAGCGATTAGCATTACGGAAAGGAGACACAATGGATACAAACGAAATTATCACAAAAATCTGTCAGAAGATCAACACAAGCGAGGAGCTCCCGGTTGATGCGACCGCGTGTGTGGCGTACGATACGGTGTGTGACCCGATACCGATCGACCGGTATTATGTGGTTCTCAACGGTCACGAAAGCGAATCGCAGCTTTTTGAAAACGACAATTATGAGTGCTGTCAGAAAAAGCAGATCGTAATCAAAATGAATTGCTACGCACCGCTTGACGAAAACAATGCCCGGATCAACGCACTTGCGCTGAAGATTTCGGATATCCTTTTAGGCTATTTTGACGGCAAGATGACGGGGTTTCGGATCGGGTCGATTGCGGTTGAGGACAGCCTGAAGGTGTTTTGTCTTCCGTGTAAGCTGTTTTTTACCTATGAACAATGTCCGGCGTCGGTTTCGGGCGACAGTGTTCTTCGCCCGTTTGCGGACTTTATGTGCAAGACCCATGTGACGGACACCGTGTCCCATCTTACCGAAGACGAAAAGGCTTATATAGGTCAGCCGTTTGTCGTCGGAAGCTATGACGGCTGGGGCGACGGAAACAGCCAGCTTGTCAATCTCGGCTTTTATCCGAAGTTCGTCTTCGTTTTTGCGCCGGCAACGGCTCTTCTTTCGATGAGCACGGACAAGCCGATCACCTATTTCGGCGTGGCGGGAAGAGGGCTGATTTCGAAGGGAATTTCGCTTCAGAGCGTCGGCTTTAAGGTGGCGCAAACCGAAACGTATTCGTCATACGGCGTGTATCCTAAGCTGAACGAGCTTGGCAGAACGTACGCGTATATTGCGTTCAAATAAAGACGTCAGAAGGCTTTGGCTTCCGTTGGGCCGGGTAAAAAAATCCGGGGTGCAGTCGAAACTGCACTCCGGATTGATCGGATTTAAGCTTAGAAGAACTTTGTCTTTGCTTTCAAGGTTGCTGATTTATCACCGTAAACCGGCTTCTTGGAAACGGTCTTGAATGCTGCTACATAATAGTTGTAGGAAGTATTTCTTGAAAGACCTTTGTTGGTGTAGGTGTTGGTCTTCACGTCGGCGACCTTGACCCACTTTTTGCCGTTCTGTCTGTAAACGGTGTATCCTTTGGCACCGGCAACCTTGCTCCAGGTGAGGGTTACGGAATTCTTGGTGACCTTGGAAGCTTTCAGTCCGGTTACCTGAGCAACGTTGGTTGCGGCGGCAACTTTTGCCGAGTAGGGACCGTAAGCGTAGATACCAGCCGTCTTCTTGAGAGCCTGAACCATGACGTAATACTTGGTATTGGCGGCAAGCTTCGTAAGAACAACGCTTGTCTTGGTTGTGTTGACGTACTTCCAGCTCTTACCGTTGGTGGAGTAGTAGACACGGTAACCGGTGGCACCGGCAACAGCCTTCCATGCGACCGTCAGGGTTGTTGATGTCGGCTTGGAAACAACAACCTTTGTCGAATAGGTCGGAGCGGTGGAAACCTTAACAGCAGAGTAGTTGCCGAATACATATTTTGTACCGGACTTGTAGTAAGCTCTTACTCTGAAGTTGTAATCGGTGTTGGTTTTCAGTTTCGCGATGGTGTAAGAGGTGGCGGTGGTGTTCTTAAGAACGACCCACTTTTTGCCGTTGTACTGCTCGAGGGAATAACCAGCAGCACCGGAAACCTTCGACCAGGTAACCTTGATGGCGTTGTAAGTAGAGGCGGAAGCGGCAATCTTCGGAGTACCGATGAGGGTGGTAACCTTGATGTATGCCGACGGATCGCCGTATACGGTTGCGCTTGTGCCCTTCTTATAAGCCTTTACGCGGAAATAGTAAGAGGATTTCGCTTTCAGACCGCTTACAACATAGGAAGTGGTGTTGACAACCTTAACGGTTTCCCATTTGTTTCTGCCTAAGTACTTTTCAACGACATAACCGGTTGCGCCGGAAACCGCTTTCCAGGTAAGCTTAACGGCGGTATCGGTGA
>JALEYA010000040.1 GCA_022779945.1 Oscillospiraceae bacterium
CTCTCTGGCTTCCGCCGATGATTTCGCCGATACCCATCACAAGGCAGTCGCAGGCGGCAACGGTCTTTCCGTCATCGTTCAGACGCATATAGAAAGCCTTGATCTCCTTCGGATAATCGGTCACGAAAACGGGACGCTTGAAGATTTTTTCGGTCAGGAAGCGTTCGTGCTCGGTCTGAAGATCACAGCCCCAATAGACCTTGAACTCAAATTCGTCGTTGTGCTCCTCAAGCATTTTGACGGCATCGGTATAGGTCACTCTGCCGAAATCGGAAGACGCAACCGTTGTCAGTCTTTCAATCAGACCCTTATCCACGAACTGATTCAAGAACTCAATGTCCTGCTTGCAGTTTTCCAAAACGTAGTTGATGACGAACTTGATCATCGACTCGGCAAGCTCCATATCGTCCTGAAGATCGGCGAACGCAATTTCCGGCTCGATCATCCAGAACTCGGCGGCATGGCGCTGGGTGTAAGACTTTTCGGCACGGAAGGTCGGACCGAAGGTGTAAATCTTTCCGAAAGCCTGCGCCATGATTTCGCCCTGAAGCTGACCGGAAACGGTCAGAAAAGCGGGTTTTCCGAAGAAGTCCTCGGAATAATCAATCGTGCCGTCCTCTTTCTTCGGCGGATTTTCCATATCGAGCGTGGTAACACGGAACATTTCGCCGGCACCTTCACAGTCACTGCACGAAATCAGCGGTGTATGCGCATAAACAAAGCCGTTATTCGTGAAGAAGGTGTGGATTGCGTAAGCCGCGGCGGAGCGAACCCGGAAAGCGGCGGAATAGATATTCGTTCTCGGACGAAGATGGGCAACCGTCCGTAAATATTCGAGCGAATGGCGCTTTTTCTGAAGCGGATAGTCGGGCGTCGAGGCACCTTCTACGGTAATTTCGGTTGCATTGATTTCAAAAGGCTGTTTGGCCTGCGGCGTTAAAATCAGGTTGCCCTTGACGATGATGGCCGCACCGGTATTCAGCTTTGCCGCATCCTGATACTTTTCGTCGCCGAGCTTTTCCCGCTCGAAAACGACCTGCACGCCCTTAAAGCAGCTTCCGTCGTTGAGTTCGATAAAGCCCAGCGCCTTGGAGTCACGGTTGGAGCGGATCCAGCCGGCAACGGTTATTTCACCGTCAACAAACGCTTCTGCATTGTCGTACAGCTTTTTGATTTCTGTTCTTTTCATAAAATATCACCCTTACTGTGTTTAATCTTTTCTTTTCATTTTGCCTTTAGCCGAGCTTTGCGCCGCCCATCGGTCTGATGGAAAGGACGTAACAAGCATCATCACCGAAAATCGAATTCATGGTGTTTTTGTATTCGTCAAGCATTTCGTTCGGAACAAAAGCCTGAATCGTTCCGGCAAAACCGCCGCCGTGCACTCTCCACGCGCCCTTGCCCTTGAGAAGCTCTTCACTTACAGCAAGAGCTAAGGAAAGCGGCTGACTTAAAGGAGCGGAACAGGCGTAAACATTCTGGTTATACATATAAGACGAGCGTCCGCTTTCGATGGTCAGCTTTTTGAACTGCCCGAAGTCTCCGTTTTCAAGTGCTTCGACTTCTTTTACGACTCTTTCATCGTCATTGAAGAAATGAATGGCACGAAGTACCGCTCTGTCGCTGACAGCGGCTCTGATATCCGCCGCGTTTTCGATCACGGTCTGCTTGTCAAGCTCTCTTAAAACCTTTTTGCCAAAGAAAGCGGCAACTGCTTCCATTTCGGCTCTTACGGCGGCATATTCATCGGTGAGATCGGAATGGTCGCCCTTGGTATCGACGATGCAAAGCGAATGACCGCAGGAAGCAAAGTCGAAATCCACCTTTTTTATGATTGGCTTTGACGGGTCGTTAAAATCAATCGTCACAAAGCCGCCGACCGAGCAAGCCATCTGGTCAAGAAGTCCGCACGGCTTTCCGAAATAGACGTTTTCGGCGTACTGTGAAATCTGGGCAATTTCCACCGGGTCGATCTTACCGTCGTTATAAAGATGATTGAGAATCGTGCAGACAAGCACTTCGAAAGCCGCCGAGGACGAAAGTCCCGAACCGGAAAGCACCTTGGAAGCCGTTGTAGCGTCAAAACCGCCGATGTTATAGCCAAGCTGCTTAAAGCGGGAAAGGATACCTCTGATAAGCTCCGAGCTTCTGCCGTAATTGCTTTCGTCAACTTCAAGCTCATCGCAGGAAATCACGTCCATCGGATAGCCTTTTGATTTGATACTGACAACGCCGGTATCGTTTTTGGATGCGACGGCGATGGCATCAAGACTGATTCCGGCGGCAAGCACTCTGCCGTGGTTATGGTCGGTATGGTTTCCGCAGACTTCGGATCTTCCCGGAGCGGAAAACAGCGAAACTTCTCTTTCTTCGTTTTTATCGAAATACTCCCCGAAGTCGGAAAGAACGTCAAGAAAACGCTCATACTGCTCGTCGTACCGGTCCGGAAGATACACCTGAGAGAAGCCGTCGCCGAGCTTTTTTTCTTCAAGGAGTGTTTTCATAGAGTTAAAAAGTGCCAAAACAATCAACCTTTCTTTTTGCGGAAAGCCGCGTTTATTTTAGTTTGCTCTTTTTCAGAGCAGTGATATTGAATACACCGTTGAGCGCAAGAAGCGCAAGACCGGAGAACATCAGCAAAAGAATCAGCGGTACAATAAAATTCGCCGAAAGAGGGTCATAAACATTGTGACCGATGATGGTATAGGAAAACAGCTTATAGGAAAAACCGGCAAGCGACACCAGAAGATAATTCAGGTAGCTGATGCCCGTCGTCGCATAAAGCTGGCTGACGGCATTGATCGGAAGACACGGAAAAAGCCGCAGAAGAAAAAGCACAAGCGAAGAACCGAAGCGACTTGAATCGATAAAGTTATGCGCTCTGTCATATTTTGCAAGAATTTTCTCGGCGTTTCCGCCACCGAATTTCCGCCCCCAGAAGAAGCGGACAGTAAACAGCAAAACAAGACCTAAAATATTAATGATAAAAGCGTAATACCATTTAAAAAGTACGCCGGAAACAACACAGATACAGGAAATCGGAAACCACGGAATAACCGCCTTGACAAGGAAATTCAGAAGAATGATTCCGACCGAGATCCACGAGGCACCGTAGGACTGGATCATCGCTTCAAACTCACCCAGCGTATCGGTATACTTATTGTACCAGATTACAACGCTGTCCAACTGAAACAGCCTTAATAGAACGATCAAGACAAGTGCCAGAGAGAAGCAGATGAATGCGGCAAAATTCAGCGCGTAACTTCTTTTTTGACCTTTATCCAAAACGCCATCTCCTTTACTCATACTTAGGTTTATTTTATAATAAAATGCGTTTACGGTCAACGGTTTTTTAAGAATTTATGGATTTATCGGATAAATCTTGACCGCTCAAGGTGACAAAACGTGTTTTATATGGTAAAATAAGTGAAACACAGATGCAAAAGAAGAAAGGTGAAATCAATGAAGCTTGTTATTTTAGATTCCTACACCGAAAATCCCGGCGATCTTTCGTGGGATTGGCTGAAGGACATTGTTGACGAATACGAAATTTATGAAAGCACGCCGGGAGACAAAGTCATCGAAAGAAGCCTTGACGCCGATATTCTTGTAACAAACAAGGTGCCTGTTGATCGTGCGTTGATCGAAAAGCTCCCGAAGCTTAAATTTATTGCCGTCTTAGCGACGGGCTTTAATATCATCGACTGTGAAGCCGCAAAAGAACACGGCATCATCGTTTCGAATATTCCCGCTTACAGTACCGACGGTGTGGCACAGCTTGTTTTTGCATTTTTACTGGAACTGACAAATCAGGTCGGACTTCATTCCGAAAGTGTAAACGACGGTGAATGGAGCCGTTCCCCCTACTTCTGCTATTGGAAAACACCGCTTGTTGAGCTTCGGGGTAAGGTGTTCGGAATCGTGGGCTTCGGCAAAATCGGCTCAGCGGTTGCCGGAATTGCAAACGCATTCGGCATGAAGGTCAAGGCCTATTCACCGCACACGAAAACCTATACCGGCTTCGGCAAGGTTGACTTTGTTTCGCTTGATGAAGTGATCGAAACAAGCGACGTTATTTCGCTTCACTGCCCGCTGACAAAGGAAACAAACGGGCTTGTCAACGCAGCATTTTTAAGCCGTATGAAGAAGACAGCGTATCTCATCAACACCTCAAGAGGTCCCGTTGTCAACGAAGCCGATCTTCGCAACGCGCTTGAAAGCGGCATCATCGCCGGCGCTGGTGTAGACGTGCTTTCTTCCGAGCCGCCGAAAGAGGACAATCCGCTCATCGGTGCGAAAAACTGCTTTATCACACCGCATATCGCCTGGGCAAGCCTTGAAGCGAGAACAAGACTGATGAACATCTTCAGGGATAATGTAAAAGGCTTTGTTTCGGGCAAGCCGATCAATGTTGTCAACAAATAAAACGATCACCGCAGAGTTGAAAGTGCTCTGCGGTGTGATTTTTACATATCAGTCCAAGTCATAAGCTGAGAGACAAATTTGAGTTTGTCGGTCGCAAGGCGACACCAATGCCGGGTCAGGCGGTGCTTAATTGAAAGCTGAGTGCCCGAGCCGTGAGTTGGGCGATAAATTTAAGTTTGTCGGGATAAGACCCCTCTGTCACATTCGTGACATCTCCCCTTTCAGGGGAGAAAAATATTTTATCAAGTCCGATATAAAGGGATTCGCCCCTGAAAGGGGAGATGTCAGCTCTGCTGACAGAGGGGTTTTATGCCGTCAATTTATTGTTTGTTTCCTAATGATATACAATCTCAAGGCGGTTCGGTAGGGGCAGCCCCGTGTGGCTGCCCAAAACA
>JALEYA010000047.1 GCA_022779945.1 Oscillospiraceae bacterium
TTTTCTTCATACCTTGATCCGCTCGCCACCCAAACGCCGACAGTGGCCGAGCGAAGACCCGGCTGTTTCAGAAAAAATATTCGAAGTCCGTTTTCGAGCGTAATCAGCTTCATAAGGGTTAGGTTCCTTTCATTATTGATAGAGTATTATTATTTCTCTACAAGAAATTGCATACCACAGATATCGCCAAACTTTAGTTTAGTCGCGTGGCGACACCAATGCCGGGGGTGCACGGTACTTAATTGATAGTTGAGTGCCCGAGCCGTGAGCTGAATGATAAATTTGAGTTTGTCGGGATAAAAGCCGTCCCCTTTGGGGAAGGTGGCGGCGAAGCCGTCGGAAGGGGTTCTGACCTCCACCGCTCTGTTCATCTTATCAATCGGTCAGTCGGTTCTCCTTTGCTATCACTTCTTCTATCTTTCTACCTTTGCGCTAATGCCGCGCGGGCACTGACTTTCTGACCAAAGCGTCAGAAAGTCAGCAAAGAACGCTTTTCGTAGAGGAAAAACACTAAGTGTGGTCTCGGTGGTTATGTTTCGGATAGTTTGTTCTCTCCTGTTTTTGCTGTATATTGAAATCTTTCCTGTTTACTGAAAGCTGAATCACAAAAAGAGCCAAATCAAACCAACGGCACGTCAGGCATTGAGGGGCTGTGACTGACCGATACAGAAAAAGCCGTTAGAGAACTTAGTACCTTTCAATTGAATCCCACTATGCCTGACTCCAAAGGATATGGGGCGATAGAACCGAGTCCCAATAGCATTGTCGACCCGCAGTTTGTTCCTCGCCCTCAAGGCGAGAAAAAACTCGGCTGAGAAAATGCGTACCAAAAGAACTTCTTTGTTTACTTTCTTTTTCGTCTGAAAGAAAGTAAATGCCCGCGCGGCATTAGCGCAAAGGTAGAGATATAGAAGAAGTTATAGCAGAAGAGAACCGACTGATCGATTGATAAGATGAAAAGAGCGGTGGAGGTCAGAACCCCTTCCGACGGCTTCGCCGCCACCTTCCCCAAAGGGGACGGCTTTTATCCCGACAAACTAAAATTTGTCGCTCAGTTTACGGCTCGGGCACTCTGCTTTCAATTAAGTACCGTGCACCCCGGCATTGGCGTCGCCACGCGACCAAACTCAAATTTGTTTAACTGTCAATCAGGTTTCCCCGTCAACAATAATCTCCTTCGAAAGCCGGAACGAATACAGAAGCGTTTTTCCGACCTCGTAATCCGTGCAAAGCGAAAGCGCACGCTTGTACGTCATCACCTGAGACGAATACTTTTCGATAAATTCTTCTTCCGTTTCAAGGCTGTCCGTCTTGTAATCGACAACGGTCAGCTTTCCGTCCTCAAGAAACACAAGGTCGGCAATACCCTGAAGTAAAACCTCTTCTTCGGGAAAATCCGACAAAAACGGATAAATCTCATACGCCGGAACACTTACGGTAAATTTCTTCTCACGCATGACAAGAGGACTTTCCGCAATCCGTCCGGCAAGCGGGCTTTCAAAGAAGCGTTCGACCGCTCTGACGTTGATCGCCTTGCCCTCATTTTCGGTTATGATACCCCTTTCAACAAGACGTCTGATTTCGTCTTTTACACTGACTTTCGCCTTTTCATAGTCGGCATACTGCATAAACGAATGGGTCGCCGTACCTCTTTGCGCCGCCGTCAGTCCGTTTTCGGACAAAAACGCCGGTCTTGAAGATGCAAAGTATTCGCGGTCAATAAAGTTTTTGTCCGACTGCGATGCCGACCGCTTGCTGACCGCAAGAGACAGCGGCTCGTAACGGTATCGGTACTCGCACCGCTGACTGATTAGCCGAAGAAGCTTCGGGTCGGGCAAAACAGCTTTTTGCTCCTGCGTCTGCTCTGTAACACTCTCATTCGGCTTAACAAGAAACGTCCGTATGTCCGCATCGCTTTTCAGAACGATATCGCTGTCTGCCCCGATAAGCTCTCTCAAATTTTTGCAGTTTTCATTTCGCAAAGCGGCGGTAAGAATCCAGATACCGAATCCCGAAGATGTCAGGCAGGCAAACGGAGCGATCGTTTTTCTTTGCGGATTAATTTTCATCAGGCAGGAGGTCAGCGTGCTTTCCGGCTTTTTCAGTCCGCCGACCATAATCAGCTTTTCTTTTGCTCTCGTAAGCGCAACATAAAGAACTCGCATTTCCTCGCTCACCGTGTCGTTCCGCATCGAAAGCTTGACCGCCTTGTGAGAAAGCGTCGGATATTCCGCAAGCGTTTCCGTGTCCCGTAAAACAAGACCGATTCCCTCGTTTGCGGAAACCACCATGTTGTTTTTTTCATCCTGACGGTTAAAGGATGAAAAGCAGTTAGCAAGGATAACAACCGGAAATTCAAGACCCTTTGATTTGTGGATCGACATAACTTTGACAACGTCCGCATCTGCCGAAACACCGAGAGAGCCTTTCAGATCCTTTTTGCCACGGTCAAGGCGATCAATGAAACCGATAAAGCCCGACAAACCGATATATCCCGCTTTTTCATAGGTCGAGGCGTAGTCGAGAAGAAGCATCAGATTGGCGGTTTTCGTCTGCGGCTCCGGCATCGCCGAAACAATCGCCGTCAAAGCGGTTTCGTCATAAAGTTGCAGCAGGAAGTCCCCGACACCCATTGAAACACAAAGCATACGAAGCCGGGACAGCTCTGACAGAAAATACCGGACTTTTTCGTTTCCGTTTTCCGCCGCCGTCAGCAGACACGAATAAATGTCGCCCGTTCGGTTTCCGATCCGTATTTCGGCAACCTCGTCTACCGTAAAGCCGTACAGCACGCTCATCATCACCGAAAGCAGCGGTATATCCTGCTTCGGGTTGTCGATGACCCTTAAAAGATTCAGCACAAGGCTGACCTCGTTCGACGAAAAGAAGGCCGCCGTTGTTTCCGTAAAGCACGGAATCTCATTTTTCCGGAATACATCGGCAAATTCGGCTCCCCGTCCGTTGTTGACCGAGCGCAGAAGAATGCAGAAGTCCTTATAGCTTGCCTTTCTTTCGCCGTCCCCGTCTTTCACGGTAAAACCGTCTTGTATCATTTTCTTGATAAGCGATGCAATATATTCCGCCTGAACGCTGCCGCTCGTTTCCTCTTCCGCGTTGATTTCACTCAGATCAAGAATGTGAAGCTCGGAAAAATCCTCCTCTTTCGGCCCGTAAGCGGCACTGCAAACCAATTTTTCCTCGTCATTGTAGTCAATGCCGCCGACCTGACGGCTCATCACCTGAGAAAAAATAAAGTTGACCGTTTCGGTGACGCTTTTGCGGCTTCGGAAGTTGTTTTTCAAAATGATTTTCGCCGGATATTCGTTCTTTGTCCGGTCATATTCCGCAAAACGGTCCTTCAGTTCGATAAAAATTTCGGGCATAGCGCGGCGGAAGCGGTAAATGCTTTGCTTGACATCGCCGACCCGGAAAAGATTGTTCCTTGAGACCGCCTCAAACAACATATCCTGCGCCTTGTTGGTGTCCTGATATTCGTCGATCAGAATTTCGTCGAAGTTTTCCGCATACGAGTGGGCAAAGTCGGTTCTGATCGCATTTCCGTTTTCATCCTCACGGACAAGCAGGGACAATGCCATATGGGCAACATCGCTGAAGTCCGCCACGTTCTTTTCGGTCTTTAAGGCTGTGAAATTCTCACCGAAAAGCTTCGCCGCCGAAACCAGCTGACGGACAAGAGGCGCCAGATATTCCATGTCATCTTTATATTCGCTTTCCGTACAACAAAAATAGGACGGCAGTTCTTTTGTCACAATATCCTTGACCGTGTCTCTCGTCTTTTTCAGTCTCGTTTCCTCGGGCGATTTCTGATATTCCTTGGGCGTTCTCCCTCTTCGCATCGCCTCAAAGCGGGAAAGAGCCTTATACGCACCGTCCCAATCGTTGTCCGTGACATATTCATACACGGCACGGATCTGTGCTTCGTCCGATTCAATTGCGGGAAGAAAGGCTTTTTCAAGACCGTCCGTTCCGATAAGGATCGCTTTCATTGCTTCAATGCAGTCAAGACAATAATCGAGCGCCTGCTCAGCGTAGGACAGCACAAGCTTTCCGTAAGGGCTTTCGCAGATATCCGCGTCGTTTTCGTAGCTTTCGGCGAGCGAGTCCAGCCACCTTTCGGGGAAAGGATAAGACATGGAGTCCGAATACAGCTTGTAAATCATATCCGAAAGATTGGAGTCGTCTCTGCCTCGGAAAAGAAGCTCGACCAGCCGCAGATAGTCCGGCTCCCCTTTTTCATAAAGTACCTCAAGCGTATCGCTCATTGCCTGTGCCTCGATCAGACTCAGTTCACCCTCATCGGCATTTTTGAAATCAGGAGAGATGTCGAGAAGCTGAAAATTCTCCCGGACAAGACGGCTGCAAAAGCTGTCGATCGTGCAGATTTTTGCCGAGGGTAAAAGCATCTTCTGGGCAATCAGGTTGTTGTCGGTCGGGTTCTCTTTTAAAAGCTTGTCGATCGCCGCCGCAATCCGCTGACGCATTTCACCTGCCGCCGCCTTGGTAAAGGTTACGATCAGAAATCGGTCTGCGCTTGCCGGCTTTTCGGGGTCAGTCAACCGTTCAATCACTCTTTGAACGAGTACGGCGGTTTTTCCCGAGCCTGCCGCCGCCGAAACAAGCACGCTTCCGTCACGGGCGTTGATCGCGTCAAGCTGTTTATCCGTCCAGCTTCTCTTCATTTTCTTCACCTCCGTCAAGTATCGTTAAGCACTGTGAATGAGTCATGGACTTTACATATCGGACTGCGTCACCGGGATTTCTCATGCAGACGCTTTTATAGTCGCACCACTGGCAGGTGTCCGAATGATTTTTTCCGAAAACAGGCTTCGCCGGAACCGATCCGTTGTGCAGACTGTTGCCCATTTCTTTCATCGTTTCGTCCATCAGGCGCGACAGCTTTCCGAGCTGTTCAAGATTAATAAACGAGCCCGACAGCGCACCGTTCTTTTTGTTGATCGTAATCGGAATGAACTGTCCTGTCCTACTTCGATCCATTCCCTCAAGGACGGTTCCGTCGTCAAGGATCATACCGTCCATTTTTCCGCCGGACAGCTTTTTGTCGTTTTTGACTTCTTCTTCGTCGTCACGGTTTACGGCATACGGCTCGAACCGTGCGGGAAGATACAGCACGCCCGACGGCACGATATTGTCGCCGTAATAGTCCTTTCCGTTGCGCCAGATACTGACAAGGTACAAAAGCATCTGCATACCGAGTCCCTCAAGCACGTCGGAAAGCGAAAATGATTTTGCGCCTGTTTTATAGTCCACAACACGGATATACCGGTTTCCGTTTTTATCCATCTTGTCAACACGGTCGATAATGCCGCGAAGCTCGATATGGCCACTGTCCAGTTCAAGCCTGAACGGTTTGATCTCACCGTCACGGTCGATTTTCAGCTCAAAATCGCAGGGTTCAAAGTCGCTTTCGGAAAACTCGCACGAAAGCCTTGAAACGATGACCCGTAAAATCTTCAGCGTCCGGTTATAAAGATAGTTGAACCGCTTGGTCTTGTCACTGCTGCCGCCCATATAGGTATCGATATAATCGGAAAGAATCTGTGCAAGCTCCCTGTCAAGCTCGGCAGGCTCAATTTCATAAAGATGCTCATCCTTATGCTTTTTCAAAAGCTTTTCAAGCACATAATGCACAAGCGTACCGCTTGAGGATGGGTCAAGCCTTGCCGTTTTCCTCGGTTTTGCCCGGATCTCGTGCTTACAAAAGTAAAGGAACGGACACTTTTCGTAGTCCTCGAGCCTTGAAGCGGAAAGTCTGATTCCGCTTCCGACAAGCCGTTCGGCTGTCTTTTTGTCTGCGAACGAAAACGGCTTACGGCTTGTTGCGCGTCGGATTGCTTCGATTTTGCCTTTGTATTCCGCCTTATCGGAAAAGTAAAGCTTTAAGGTTTCGGATTCTACGCTGTCTTCGTTCCACCGTTCCGCCATCAGCTGAAAGGCGGCCTTCTCGCTCTCAATCAGTTCGTCGATTTCTTGCGCGGAAGCGTAGATCCGTTCTGCGTCCGGAAAAAGCTTTTTCACCTTGGTAATGATCTCCGACTCCGTCAGCTTTTCGTTGTCTTTACCGGCAAGGCAGTAGCTTATATAGAGTTCACGTTTCGCCGAAGCCAGGCTGACATAAGCCATCAGCCGTTCATTTTGCGCCGTTTTACGCCCCGTATCATACACGTCGGGCAACACAGATTCGATTTTCGCCCGTTCCGTTTCGCCGAAAAGTCCGTCTGACGACTGAACAAGCGGAAACAGTCCGCTGTTGAGACCGACAACAAAGGTCACTTTCGCTGTTTTGGTCTGGACACGGTCACTTCCCGTGATATAAACCTCGTCAAAACCGTTGGGAAGCTGACCTAAGCTTTCCGTCGAAACAACAAGGCTGAAAAGTTCAAGAAGCCTCTTCGCAGAGACGGTTCTTTCGCCCAATACACCCGCAAGCTTATCGAAAACATTCATCAGAATATCCCAGATCTGCTCTTGCTCAAGGGCAAGCTCTACGTTTCCGCTTTCCTCAAGCCGGATAGCGTAGTCTTTCAGTTTTTCGTTAATGCTGTTGTCCATCAGGAACTGATAAATCGCGGTTACACTCTCTTTCGCCGTACCACCATCAAGACGGTTTTTCAGCCCGAGAATCGGCTCAATGATTCTTCTTCGGGTATCATTGATCGATGCAAGGACAAGCTTTCTTTCTTCGTTCATTTCGACGCCGAAGCCGTCAGGGTTTTCCGAAAAGTCCTTTTGCCAGTCCTTTGCGCCTAAATCCCACATCAAAGCATAATTTTCAAGCCTTGCCGTTTCCTCTGTTGCGGATTCGGTAAGCCCCGTTTTCATGTACCGCATCAGCCGCTCGGTCGAAAAGCCGTTTGCACAGATATCAAGCACCGCACCGACGGCAATCATCAGCGGTTCGTTTTCGATCGGCTGACGTTTATCTTCAAAAATGGGAACATCGTACTTTTTCAGACTATGGCGGATCAGCTTTTCGTAAGGCTCGGCGTTGCGGTACACCACAGCGATATCACGGCATCGGTATTGCCCCTCCCGAATCAGTCCTTTGATCCGTCGGGCAACAAAGTCACATTCCTGCCTTGCGTCCGCCGCCTCGGCAATATGAATACACGAAGCCTCCTCATCGCTTTCGGGCGAATACGGCTCGGCATCGGGCAAAAAAAGGTTCTCTTCAAGGTAAGAAAGCTGAGCGCTTTCGTCTGTTGCCGTTCCTGCGCTTTCACTTGTCAGATAAACCGGCTTTTTAACACGGCAGAAATTCTTTTCGGCAAGTGACCGTATTTTTCTCATCGTGTCGTTCACAACGGCAAACGGACTTGACAGATCGGTGTTTTCAAGGTTATCGCTCAGTGCCGTAATGTAAACATCGTCCGCGCCTTTAAGCATCTGTCCGATAATGGCCCGTTCCTGACCGGAAAAGGAAGTAAAATTATCGATGGCAATCGTTTTGCCTTTGAAAAAGTCGGAACGGGAAAGCACCTCGGCGACTAACGTCAGCATATCCCGGTCATCAAAAAAGCTTTCGGCAACGAGTGCATCATATGCCTCATAAATCAAAGCCGTTTCGAGCATTTTGCGTTTCAAAAGACCGTCGGGCAGTTTTCTTGCCGAACTTTCAAGCAAAGACGGAGAAACCGACTGCTGTTTCAGCGAGCCGACCTCATCGACCATTTTTTTGATGAATGAAATGTTATGATAATGACGGGAAAAGTAGGTCAGTTTTTCCTTGACCGAATCGAGCGCAAGACCCATCATAGCGGCATTGACGCCGTCACTGAGCACCGGTTTATTGGTTCCTCCGAGGGTCTTGACAACCGTTCCGACAAGGCGTGAGAAGCTCAGGACGTCGACATTCGACGCATATCTCGGTCCCATAATGTCCAGCACGCTTTTATCCGTATCAAAAGTAAAGTGCTTGGGCACGAGCAAAATCACTTTTGCATCGGTTTCTTTGATTTTTTCAAAAAGCAGGTGGTGAAGATATGTTGTCTTTCCGACACCTTTTCGTCCGCAGATGATATGCAGCATAATTTCCTCCGTATGTAATTTGTCCGTATTCTGATTCCGGGTCGCAATGCCGGGGTGCACTTAATTAAAATCTGGGTTCCGAGCCGGTCGCAAGGCGACACAATGCCGGGACAGGCAGTGCTTAATTGAAAGCAAACAGCCCGAGCCGTGAGCAGGTCGGAAAATTTGAGTTCGTAGAGGTAAATGTTAGTCAGTTCTCTTCTGCTTTAACTTTTTCTATTCTTCTATC
>JALEYA010000076.1 GCA_022779945.1 Oscillospiraceae bacterium
GTACATCCTTTCCAATCGCTCTTAAACTCTTTTTTTATCGTGTCAATAGCAGAGTTAATGTCATCTTGAGAATACATTTCAGAATCTACATGATGCGTCTTTACTCCACGAACATTCCCGCCGCAGGCACTCAAACTAAAAACAAGCAGAATGCCCAGCATTATACATACAATCTTCTTCATAAATTACCTCCTATGAGTATCGACCGGAATCAACCGTATCTTGTAACACAGCCTTTTTATATTCGGCTCAATAGCCCTGATCGGCTATTTCCCATTCTCTGTCTTTGCTCTCTCTTGTCAGAATCACGCTCCACCCGTCATACGCGCCGCTTTGCCATGCCCCCTCGGATTGATAGACATAGTAATCACAGCCGATCGTAAGAATATCGCTTTTGCCGTACTGTTCACAAAGGTGATAACCGTCAAGAAACGACTCCGACTCTTTCTCATCAAACCAAATCTTTTGTAAGCTGACAAACCACGGCTTCTCCTGAAAGCTTTCCTTGACCGTCCTGACCGCCGAATCGATATCCTCGTCGGAATACGGACAGTCATCGGTCTTTTTCACCGTCGCTAAAAGGCGGTCAATCCTTGCGTTCCGGATTGTTCCGAGCAGACCGCCGTCCTGACCGAATGCGCTTTCGTCCGTTCCGAAACTATCCGAACCGAAAAAGCTTACCGCCGCCAAAGCCGCCGCCAGAATCAGCAGCCCCGCGATTCCTGCAATCAGCCACCGTTTCTTATTCGTCTCCTTATTCATTTGCAGTCCTCCGTTCATCTGCGTGTACGCTTTCATCTTCTTTTACGGTTATACCAAGTATTTTAAAGGTGTATTTTTCAACTTTCGGATATTCGTCCTCTTCCAAAAAGCTTCCTTTAATTTCGAATGAATAGCCTAAACCGATATATTTTCCGGATCCCCCGTCGTCCGAATCATCAGTAAGTATACAAAACTTTGGTTTATTCCAGTTAATTCCTACTTGGCAATAGTCTGTATAGGCCATTTTGAACCATATTGCTGATACCAAAATCAGAATAATCGGAATAATAATTTTCTTTTTATTCTTCATAACGGTTTCTTCTCCTTCGTTTCTCTTACAGTTTTATAATACAGGAACAGAACCGAAAAGTCTTTAAGATTTTCTTAAAATTATCTTCATTATTTTAATAGACATTTGTTGCAAAATCACACAAAAAGGTATATAATAAATTGTATGAAAATATTATGTGGGGTGATTGAATGAGAAAATACGACATTGCCGTTATCGGCGCTTCCACAACGGGAAGCTGGTTTGCCAAAAAGATGGCGGAAAACGGTTTCAAGGTCTTAATAATCGAAAAGCAAACAAAAGAAAACGTTTCAAAAGACTACGATATCTTTCACATGGGCTTTGAAGAGATGAAAAAGTTCGGCTTGACAATCCCCGAAAAGAACGAGTCCGACTACGCCTTTGAATTTACGGGCGGCTCGGCCTATTCCGCTTTTGGCAACTATCCGAAGCCGTCGTTTACGCACGTTGTCGGGCTTCACAAGCATGATTATATCATGAGAATGAACCGGGAAGCAACCGAAGCCGGAGCCGAAATCGAATACGGTGCTTCTTTTTCCGGCTTTCTTTTCGATGAAAGCGGACGCATCAGCGCAATCCGATACAAAACCGAAACCGGCGAAGAAGAAATTGCCTGCTCTCTTGCCGCCGATTGCAGCGGATTTGCCGCCGCGGCAAGAACGGCTCTGCCCGACACATCGGCGGTGGAAAACTTCAGACTCTCACCTCAGGATCTGTTTTATGTCATACTCTATTACGTCCGCTACGCCGACAACCATCCGAAGGTCGAACACACCGATTCCTTCTTACAGTATAAATGCTGGTCGGCTCCGTCGGACGACCCGAAAGGCGGCATTCTCGGCGTCGGCGCAAGCTTCAGCTTTGACTATGCCGAGGAGATGTTCAAGGAGTTTCGCCGCAGAGTGCCGGTTGCGCCGTATACCATACAAAAGGTAGAAAAAAGCATCACCCCGTATCACCGCCCGCCCCACTCTTTCGTTGACGACGGCTTTATTGCCATGGGTGACGCTGCGTGCTTAAACAAGCCGAACAACGGCGAGGGCTGCACCAGTGCACTTTATCAGGCGGAAATTGCCGTCGAAGTGATCTCGGAAGCCCTGCATGAAGGCGGATATCTGACCAAAGAACGGCTCTGGCCGATCAACACCCGTTATTTCGCCGATCAGGGAAAAATGAGCTGCGCCACAAGAGCGGCTCTGATCGGGGCGGCGGCAATGACCGAGGAAGAAAACGAATACCTGTTCAAACATGACGTTATTTTCAGTCAGAAGATTATGGCAGGACTCAACGGCGGTCTGTCGCTTTCCGCCATGGACATTCTTCACCATATCCGCTATATTGCAAAGGCCACCCTTGACGGAAGCCTGCGGAAAGAATATCTGCACGAAGTCCGGCTTGCCCTTAAAAATGCCTTGGCGGTCTACAAGCATTATTCGGCTTATCCCCAAACGCCCGACGGACTCGGTGAATGGGCGCAAAAGGCAAACAGCATCTGGGACGATGTCGGATTAATGTCCGATAAGTGCGACAAAGCGATATTGGAACGGGTACAGAACAAAGTCTGAAAAAAGTGGGACGAGCAAAAACCCGGCACGGTTATGCGGACTGAAAAAACTTTATCCTATTTAAAAAACGGACGCAGTGTCCGGAAATCGAGTAGGAAGCTACCCATTAGATGGATATCCGACCGCTCACACCACCGTGCATACCGTTCGGAACACGGCGGTTCAATCATATTTAGTGCATAGACTTGCATGCTTCGGATATGTCAAAATATCCATGGCGTGCAAGTCTTTTGTTTGCTATGGTATGTTGTAATATACCACTTCCTGCAACAGCACAATAGCCTTTTCGAGTGTTACCGTTTTGGTACAAGACCCGCAGACGGATAACTCGCCTGCGGGTCGTTTTCTCAAAGTATATTTTGATGCTATTTTGAAATTTTGTTTATACGGTTCCTTCATGAAGATCAACACAAGTATAAATTCCGGTATCTTGCTGAAAACTCATTTTAACAGTATAATTTTTTCTCGTCATTCCACCCATACTGTTTTGTGCAGAAATATCTAAAACAACATATACCCAAACAGTGTTCGGTCTTTGGTTCGGAACTTTAGTGTTATCAATATAGACATCGGCATTGTTCAGTGTGTATGAACTTTCATTTTTCAGTTTTATTTTTGCATGAAAAGCTTCTTCTGCTTTACTGATTGCAACATCATTATAAACATCATATAAACCATTTTCGTTTTTCGGCGTTCCAGTAACCGGCATCGACATAACACCCACAATCGGTGCAACTATCAACAACACTGAAATTGCAATGATAATTCCGGCAGGTTTTTTGGATTTATGTCGGATCGCACTAATAATCAGAACTAATAATCCGACCGGAAAAACAGCTATGCCTAAAACCAATATCCACATTAATACAGAATACATTTTCCATTTCCTCTCTTTTTGATTTTATTCATTTTATTCGTTTCGAGGGCAACCTTCTGCATCTATCCAGCCCACCTCTTCTCTGCCGGTACGCAAATCGAAATCTGCGCACACGAAAAAACGCAAACTCCGATCAGATACCACTCTAAAATTTCATTTTCGAAAAAGAGCACGAAATAGGAAGGCTGCATTTTTACCGAAAGTAAGATCTGTTCCCTCTTTCTCGATAATATAATATGAAATTTTAGTGTCATTTAGAGATTGCCTGCATTTTATTTCACTTTGACAGCTTTTACAGCCGAAAAGGCACCGAAAAGATTGGTTGTTCCGGAAGTCTTATAGGCTCTGACTTTGAAATAATAAGTCCTGCCCGGAACAAGACCGGTTTTTGTATAGCTTATCGTGGCCTTGTCTTTAATCGTTGCAATCTTTTTGAACTCTCCGGACTTCGATGCCGCCATATAAATCTCATATCCGTTACAGCCGCCCTGCTTTGTCCATTTCAGCACGGCTTTTTTGCTTCCCACGGCGACCGCAAGCGTCGGTGTGCCGGGTTTTGTTACCGCCTTGACTGCGCTTTCGGGTGACCAATAATTCTTTCCGTCAACGGTTTTATACGCTCTGACAACCACCTTGTAGGTTGTTCCGCTCAGAACGTTTTCAAATTTATATCCGGTTTCGGCGGTCGTTTTGGAAGCGACCAGCTCCGAGCCCTTATAAAGGAAAACCTTATATCTGACACCGCCCGCAACAGCGCTCCATTTCACCGCGATCGCGCGGTTCGACTGCGCCGTTACGATTTTTTTGACAGCCGCCGGTACAATATAGAATTGCATCGTTTTGGAGCCGGTATAGCCGGCGCTTCTGATACCGGTAATGGTAACTTTTGCCGTACCGATATTTTTATTGTTGCTGTACGTCAGCGTATAATGCTTATCTTTTGTAAGCGTTTTTCCGTTGACCTTCACCTTCGGATTCTGGGCAATATTTTTTCCTGTATAGGTCTTGTGTGCGATCCCGCCGACGGCAGCCTTGCTGATATCGCCTTTTATGCTTCCCTTTTTGACAAGCGTAACATACGACACCACATCTCTGGGTGACTGATGCCAGTCATAGTAGGTATAAAACATTGTCTGCGCAACGACCTTATACCGTCCCGGATCATAGCCTCTTGTGTCCCATCTCAGGGTATATTCAATCACGCTGCTATCCGAATTATAGAAGTCTTTTTCCGAATAAGCAACACGCTGATCGTATTGGTCATAGATATAAATATTGATTCTCTCGTTCTTATAGCATGGGAAATAGCTATATGTGAGTTGGACAATCGTGCCGACCTCAGCCGTCATATCATATTCTTTCGGGAAAACCAACGGATAATCCGCCGCCGAAGCGTTTACGGCACAAACAGTAAACAAAGAAAACAGCATCAACACAGATAATACAAGTGCCGTGATTCTTTTTGTAACAGTGGTATTGTTTTTCATTTCATCATTTCCTTTCTTGTTTTTCCACGCTCTGTTTTTCTCTCCTCCTGCCCTCCTTTAAGCAATTTTTCGAACCGGAATTCCGATGCGTGAGAGTCAGGCATCCGGCATTCGTTTTTAGCCTTTTACAAAACGTTATTTTTTGTCAAAACAACATTTTCATATGTATAATAACATTTATAAAAGTGCGTGTCAAGTTTTTCCACATTTTTAAAACTTATATTTTTTCTCCTTTCAGCAGTATGCTTATACTGACAGGAGGTATTGATATGAACGCAGAATTTGTTCGTGAGCGTATCACGCAGTTACGGCTTCAAAAAGGGGTTTCAGAATATAAAATGAGCTATGATTTAGGTCACAGCCGCGGATACGTCAATAATATTTCTTCGGGAAAAACCCTGCCGTCCATGACGGAATTCTTTGCCATATGTGAATATTTTTCTATAACGCCTGCCGAGTTTTTCAATAAAGATATCCGCAATCCAAAGCTTTTCAATCAAGCACTCTTCGATATCGAAAAACTCAGCGAAAGCGATCTTCGGCTGATTTGTATGATTATCGACAGGTTGGCAAGGAAATAAAAAAGGGGGGGCAGTCACATTCAGCGCAGAACAAAAGAAAAATGCTGAAATCAAGAGTTAAATGGTTGCATTTTTCCCTATTTATCGTTTTTTTCAATATTCATTGTTGAATCCAAAATCGTTTTTTTCATGATTGTACAAAAAATCCGCCCTCTTGCGAGAACGGATTTTTCTTTGTGTTGACCGCACGGAATGATTTTCATGAAAATTTACCGTGATATGATTCTATGATTGCAAATTTGAGTTTTTCTTTCTTTTCCATCACCGATAAAAGTATAACATGTATAATGAAATATTGCTGCGCAATATGAAATAATCTTGCGATTATGAAATATTGTACCTAACGACAAAATGTAAAATAAGAACCTGACTTCGTCAGAACCTTGTTATTTGCTACGCTCATAATAAAATTCGCCTATCACATTTGCATAGCAAATATTTCATAGCGTCAGCTATTTCATATCCGCAGGATATTTCACTCGCCGTAAGGCGAATTTCATTGAAAAAAGCACTTGCCAATGCAAGTGCTTTTTTCCTGGAGCTGCTAACCAGATTTGAACTGGTGACCTCATCCTTACCAAGGATGCGCGCTACCGACTGCGCCATAGCAGCAACTGAGATAGCTTGCATATTATAACTCAATCGACAGAAAATGTCAAGAACTTTTTTCATATTTATCTTCACCAACTTTATTGCTTATTAGGAATAATTTTTTTATGCCTGAAAATATTAAAATCCTGTAAAATCGGTTTTTTCCTGTTGATTTATGTCAAAATTAAGTATAGACTATTTATCAGCCAATTGCAGTATTTATATTAAGTGTTTACCGTCATTCCGGAGGAGAATCAGTTGAAAAAAGTCGTATTTTCGCTCATAACAGCAGCAATCATCGTCATCTATCCGCTTTGTTCCATGATTACCGTTTCCGTTTCGGGGAAAAAGGCTTCATGCGATACGCAAAGCGGTATTTCTGTGGTCGAAGAACTCGATAAACAATCTGTTGACGACGCTCAGGCGCAGATCAACAAGACCATCAAAAAGCGACAGGCGGACGCTTCCTCCGCCGAAGTGCAAAAGGCAATCGCCAAAAGCATTAAGCAAATCAAAAGCGGCAAAAAAAGCTATCGTCAGGTCTTTGACAACGTCTATTTTATGGGCGACTCGCTCATGGAAGGTCTGCATGCGTACAATATTCTGAACCCGAGCCGTCTTACCACGCAGGTCAGTGCGGGTCTCAGTCACCTTGAACAACACATGAACAGCGTCATCAATGCCCGTCCGCCGGTT
>JALEYA010000094.1 GCA_022779945.1 Oscillospiraceae bacterium
CCTTTGGGACAGAGATTTGCGGACGGCTATACACAAAAGGTTGACACCGGCTTCTATCAGGTTTCCCCGTCGATGACGATTGATGCTTCCACCTCTTATATGCCGGAGCATACATGGTTTGTTGAAAACCTTTATCATGGCATGACGTATAAAGATCCTTATTCGGCTGAGCTGATGAAAACGTTGCTTCTGACCGAAAAGATCCGGGACGTACATTCCGATCCGGCATTTCCGCAGTTTCACGCAACGACGAATGTTTCTCACTCGGTTCATGCCGCTTTCAATAAGAGTGTTGAGGGTTATGTTTCTTCGGACGACACGGCAATCGTGATTAAGAATCTTTCCGAAAAGAACCGGATGAAGATCATGGGTGTTGCCGCAAGAGGACTTGATATCACCTTTGACGGTATTGTTTCCAAGGTTCTTGAGCCCGGCGAAAGCGTTGAAATTCCGTTCAGAGGCGAAATCCCGAAGGTCAGCGTAAAGAACTTCGACGTTGTTGTTGATTATGTACTTGTCGGCAGCCCGACGCCCGTCGGTGAAAGAAGCTTCGACTTTACGATTATGAATGGGGAAAAGGCAAGCTATGACGAGAACAATCCGTATGTAACGGCAGATATTGACGGAAACGTTGACTCCGTTCTCAGCGACAAGCTCAATAACATTTTCACAAATATCGGAATCAAACCGCTCATTTCTATGCTGTTCAACATCATTGAGCCGTTTTTCAACCTTATCATGAACATCGTAAAAACATTCGTAAAATGATAACAAAAGCACCTGACTTTTTTCGGTCGGGTGCTTTTTTTACTATCGGCATCGTTCGTCTTTTTCGTCTTCGGTTAAAAAGACTGCTCTTGTGAATTTGTCAAGGTCAACGGCGTCTTCGATTCCGCTTACACGGCCCGAATCCGAATACTGAAAGCCTGCCCAGCTTTTCCATGTGTCTCCCGTGACGTCAGGCTCTGTCGGTCCGTAGTCGGCAACCCAGAGCGGATAGCGGGAGAAGTCACTGCCCCAGACAAGAGAAGCGGCATAAGCGTCGGTATAAAGAAGCGGCAAATGCTTTGTGCCGTCTTCAAGCGCACGAATAAACGCAAGACCGATATTCTTGATTTCGGTGTGCGAAAGCCCCGAATATTCCTCAAAGTCCATCGCCGGACGGCAGTCGTAGTCGGTGCCTTTTATTATCGAAGCGAAATACCGCCCCTGAAGCTCGGCTTCATACGGTGTTCTTGCCGTGACGTAAAAGTAAAAGCCGAACCGTAGCCCTGCCTGCTTTGCGCCCTGGGCGTTGCGGCGGAAATACGCATCCTCGGCACCGATGCCGTAGCCGGCTCTTATATAAACGACCCGGATGCCGGAACGTCGGACTTCTTCAAAGTTGATTTCACCCTGATACACGCTGACGTCGATCCCGTCATAAACCCGCCTGCTGTCAGGCGAAAGCGCAAGAGCGGGGGAGAGACAGCAAAGAAGCATCATGACGGACAAAAGAAAAGCGGCGGTCGCTTTAAGCCTTTTCATTCGAATCCCTCCTTTCTTCTGCGTGGTCGCAGTCCTCTTTTATTCTATGCTTCAGGGCTTGTGTGCGTGAAATGAGAGCGGATAGAAAAGAGGCGAAGCTTGTCTTACTATTTTTTTATCTTGACAAATGAAATAAACTGAAATAGAATATAGGTGACCTTTTGTCGCTACTTATATGAACAAGGGGATGCTCAGATGAAAAAAACAAAAATATCCGAAAAGGTTGCAATCGGCGTGATGATCTGCGTGTGTCTTGTCGTGTTGTTGACGACGCTGACTGTTTTCTTGCCGTCCGGAAAAAAAGAAAACGCAACCGTTACCGCAGGAAAAACACAAAAAACAACCGTTACCGAAGTATCGGAACCGGATGAGTCACGCATGGAGAGCAAGCAGGAATACAGGAAATATATCGATATGGAATATGCACCTGTCATTATTTCTTTCCGGAATTTGATTGGCCATAATTCTTACAAGGACGCTGACGGCGGGGACGATTACGGGCAATACAATGAGTACGTTGATCCATCTTTGCTTGACGAACTGCAAACCGATGAAGGAGACGGTGCCGTTTATTATGCCTTGAATGATTTCGATCATAACGGTACACCGGAGCTGTTCATCGGAATAAAAGAGGGAAGCGATTATCGGCTTCTTGATGTGTTTACCTATGCAAACGGCAACATATATAAGCTGATGAATGAGTTTGAGTATATCGAATATGCGCTGTATGTTGTCTGTCCGTCGGGTAATGTGATGCTGATAAGCGGTGAAGACGGCGGAGCGGACGGAATGTCGTCGGTTGAATTTTACACGTTCTATCATATTACCGAAAACGGTCATTCGGTCGATGTTGTCAGCTCATTGATGAAAGAAGGGGATACCGGGTATCGGTATTCCGTGAGCGGAAACAAAACGAAGCTTGATAATGAAGAGTTTGAGTCCGCTTATTATGAGTATGCCGGTGAATCGTTTCGGAATTTCGAATATAACTGTGCCCGGCTGGCGCTGGACTGGCAGCTTCTGAAAGACGAAGATGGAGACGATGAAGGGTTCGTTGATTACAGTGATTACAATCCGGATGATACGGATGAGGACGATCCGGGACAGGAAGCGACACAGGAAGATGAAGACCGGGATGACAGTTCGGAAGAAACTACCCAGGAAGAAGCCGATGATATCACTATCGGCGAGGACGTGACGGAAGAAGAAACAGATTACACTGAAGAAATCGAATCGGAAGAAGAGACGACGGAGGTTTCTTATGTGTCGGAAGCGGAAGCAGAACAAATTGTTCTTGATTATTTCAATTCGAATTTCTCCGAAAACGGAACGTATGTGATTTTTGATCATGAGACGATTGAAGATGAGGACGGATATACATTTACTGTCCGGCTTCAGCCGAAGTACGCAAATGCAGATACGGGCACAAACCTGTTTGCCGAAACAGTATATGTAGATAAGACCACGGGAATTATGCAGATTCAGGATTGATGTATGCCGTGACCGGATTGGTTGTTTTGTGAGAGCGGGATGACAGAATGACAGAATGTTTCCATGGATTTAAAAAAAACAGTTGACAAACCCCGTAAACTTTGTTATACTATCAACTACCGCATGGAAAAGGCGGCGTGTTTTGTCATGCCTGAAGTGAGTTTTCTCCGCCTGATACAGCGAGTCCATAATAAAGGAATGAAAGAAAATGTACGCAATCATCGAAACAGGCGGAAAGCAGTATAAGGTTGAAGCAGGCGACACCCTCTTCATCGAAAAGCTTGACGTCGAAGCAGAATCAGAGGTTACTTTTGACAAGGTAATCGCAGTAGGCACAGACGACGGCATCAAGGTCGGCGCACCTTACGTTGACGGAGCAACCGTTACCGCTAAGGCAGTCAAGAACGGCAAGGCTAAGAAGATTACGGTTATGACTTACAAGCCGAAGAAGAACTGCAAGCGCAAGATGGGTCACAGACAGCCCTACACAAAGGTTGAAATTTCCGCTATCAATGCATAAGGCATGATAACAGTCCGTTTTTATGTAAAAAAAGAGACAGTCGGCTTTGAGATGAGCGGACACAGCGGATACGGCGAAGAGGGCAGTGACATTATTTGTTCTGCGGTTTCCTCGTGCGCTTATATGGCCGCCAACACGCTCACCGAAATATTGGGACTCAATCCCGAAATTGAGGTCGAAGACGGCTATATGAAGCTTATTTTGAACGATACCGAGGCTTTAAGAGCGCAGGATCTGTTGGACGGCTTCAAACTTCACATAAACGCCATGGCGGACGAGTATCCCGGATACATCGTCTGCAAAACCCGAAACATTTAAATCTACGGAGGTGCAATTTAAGATGCTTAAGATTAACATTCAGTTATTTGCTCATAAAAAAGGTATGGGTTCCACCCGTAACGGTCGTGACTCGGAATCAAAGAGACTCGGCGCAAAGAGAGCGGACGGTCAGTTCGTTCTTGCCGGCAACATTCTTGTCAGACAGCGCGGAACGCACATCCATCCGGGCAACAATGTAGGCAAGGGCTCAGATGATACCCTTTTCGCTCTCATTGACGGTAAGGTTAAGTTCGAGCGTTACGGCAAGGATCGCAAGAAGGTCAGCGTATACGCTGTTGAGCAGTAATCAACGTAAAAAACAAAGGAAGAGTTGTCTTTTGACAGCTCTTTTTTGCTAAACGGCAACGTATGGGAATATAGGGAACCTCTGAATAAATCACAGCATGCGCTTTGAAGCACAGCTAACTTGCAAATTTTCCGCCATATCGCACAAAAACTGCTTGAAATCCGACAGGATTCCTGCGCAGCTTTTGAACAATCTGACGAACAATCTGACGGCGTAATCTGTACACCAGATTTAATCAGAGCTTCCATAGAATCCGATAAAGGAGTTTTGATTATGGCAGACACAATGGTAAAAAACAAAACGGGACAATCGGCATCATTGAAAATTCAGACTTTGGCGGCTCTTTGCGCTGTTATTGGCGCGGTTGCTTTGCCGCAGATCGTTCACGTTATCGGTGCGGTTTCGGGTCTGGGTACGGCTTTAGGCGAAGTAATATTACCGATGCATCTTCCGATCATTCTGGTCGGTTTGCTTGCCGGTTCTTTTGCCGGCGCGGTTTCCGGTTTTCTTGCACCGGTAATCAGCTTTGCGTTGACCGGGATGCCGGGAATCGGACTGCTTCCGTTTATGATGGTTGAGCTTTGCGCCTACGGTTTTCTTGCCGGACTTCTGCGCAAAGCGAGCATACCGACCTTTTTTAAAGTCTTGCTCACGCAGGTAGGCGGGCGGCTGATACGGGCGGCGGCGATTCTGATTGCGTTTTATGCTTTCGGATATTCAAAAATTCCCGTTTCAATCATCTGGACAAGTATAACAGCGGGATTATTCGGAATTATCCTTCAGTGTACGCTGATACCGCTTGCCGTATTCCGAATCGAAAACGCGAAAAGCAAAGAACCATAACGACAAACAGCCGCAGGATATTTCCTACGGCTGTTTGAATTATGTAAATACATAATTGTTTACTGTATGCATAAATTATGCAGCAGCAGTGGTCTCCTCGTCCTTAAGACCCTGGAAGCCCTCAACGAGCTTTTTGATCATAGCGATGTAGCTGTTGATGAAGTCCTTAAGGATAGCGTAGATCTTATCAAAAATTCCCATGTATTTCACCTCCCATATGATCCTCCGGATCGTTTTCTATATTGTATACCAAATCTTGTTAACAGTCAATGGATTTTATGAAATTTTAATAAAAATATATAAAAATTGTTAATGGCTGTGTCTTGTTGAGAAAATTGAGCAGATAAGTCCGGATTTCAGCTTAAAATTCCATGGTCAGATTAACGTGGAGCTGATGCAGTTTTTCACCGAGCTCTTCCTGCAGAATACCGTAGGCTTTGTTTTTGGTACAGTGCCCCGTGCAGACATATCCGATACCGGTTTCTTTGATTTTCTTTGCCAAAGATCTGACTTCCGTTACCGATTTGTTGTATAAATGAAAACCTCCTATAAGGCCGTATACCTTTTTATCGGGAAACGTTTCGGCAACTTCGTTGATGATATTGTGCGCACCGCCGTGAGAACAGCTGTTGAAGATGACAAGTCCTTTTTCTGTCTCAAAAACAAGACTTTGCTCGTGTGAAAAATCGTCCGCTTTCCAGCCGTTCTGTGTTTTCTGTGCCATATTTTCACGCTTGCCAATGGTTTCAAGTCCCGGTGTCTTGTGCGGGATAAGATGCACGCCATCACAAAGTGTATAATCATTGCCGATAAATTCGATTCTGTCCTTATAATCGGTCAGAATGTTTTTCGGAAGTCCGATATACCGACGAATCAGCCACTTTTTGAAGTAGCAGTTTTCAGCGGCGTTCTTTTGCAGATAGAATTTTGCCTTGCGGTTTTCGGCAAAAAACGCTTTCATACCTCTTGAATGATCGTAATGTGCATGAGAGAGTACAGCATAATCAACATCTTTGACGGATAATCCGATTTTTTCGGCATTTTTCAAAAACAAATCCGATGCTCCGGTGTCAAGTAAGATCTTTTTGTCGTTATACTCGATGTAAATGCTAAGCCCCCATTCGCCTGACAGTCCGTTGTCGGCGATGTTGTCAACCAATACCGTTGCTTTCATATAAAACACCTCCTGATGCTGTCTTGCTTTTACGGCACGATTTCAAGCCAATATCCGTCCGGGTCGGTAATAAAATAGATTCCCATTTCCTTGTTTTCAAAGCAGATACAGCCCATTTCCTCATGCTTTTTATGTGCTTCGTCAAAATTGTCAGCTTTGAAAGCCAGATGGAATTCACATTCGCCCAAATCGTATTTTTGCGGGTGCTCCCGAAGCCACGTCAGCTCAAGTTCAAAATCGCTTGCGTCGTTTGTCAGATAGACGATGATAAACCCGTCGCCGTTGATTCTCCTGACCTCGTGCAAGTCCAGCGCTTCCCGGTAAAATGCGATGGATGCCTCAAGATCGGAAACATTGTAGTTTTCGTGAATCATTTTAAAGCTCATACTTCTTCTCCTTTTGTCTGTTCGGTATTTTTGATGTAAGATTGATATTCGGGAAATTCGGTGGTGAATTTCTGAATCACATCGGGTTTGTTCCAATAATGCATGGGGTAAACGGAATCGCAGTCAACGTTTTTCAAAAAGTACAGCATTCCGTCCTTGTAATGCTCGCCCTGTCTCGGGTCAAGAGGAACGAAGGCGACGTGAAGGCGGGTATTCCTGATTTTGTCGATTTCCTTGCGATACCGATGGGTCATTTGACGGTTATCGGCTTCGGGTTCGCCGTTCCAGACCCAGTCGTTCAAGTCACCGGCGTGATAAAGGGTGCCCTCGGGCGTTTTGACGATAAATGCAACGCCGCTGTCTGTTGACCGCAGGGTAGAGATGACAGCACCGTTATCAAGCTTATAAACCTGATCGGGACACGCTTTTATGACTTCAATGTCGGTGGGATATTGATTCCGGCTGATATCTTTCGCCAGCACGGCTTGAGCTTTCATTCCCATACGGCGCAGCATTTCAAAGATTTCCGGGTTGAAATGGTCGTGATGAAAATGACTGCAAAAGACAACAACCGGCTTGTTCGCGTCAAGGGCAGGCAGTTCGCCTTTATAATAATCAAAAATGTAATAGCAGTCTTTCGTTTCAACCAAAAAACCGCTGTGACCGATATAGGTGATTTTCATAATGGCTCCTTTATGGTAATGTGAGTAGTCTATTCTCGGTAATGTACTGTATTTCTTGGAGAGAAGCGGCGAAGCAAATTCCTTTTTGCCGGTTTGCCGTGGAAAGCCCTTTTTTAATCATGGTTTCAAGCAAAGCCCGGAGAGGCTCGTAATATCCGTTCAGATTGTAAAGAATGCAGGGTGCATCAAGCTGCCCAAGAGAGACCTTTGCCATCACTTCCGCGATTTCTTCGAGCGTCCCCGTGCCGCCGGGAAAGGCAATAAACGCATCGCCAAGTTCGATCATCTTTGTTTTCCGCTCTGCCATATCCTTTGTGACGATCAGCTCGGTCAGGTCGTCATATGCAAAGCCCTCGTCAATAAAAAACTGCGGTTCGACCCCGGTGACTTTTCCGCCTGCATTCAGTACGCTTTCGGCAAGTTCACCCATCAGTCCGGTTTTTGAGCCTCCGTAAACGAGCGAATGACCGCTTTTGCCGATCCAGCTGCCGAGTTCCCGGACGGCTGTCCCGAGCACGGGATCGTTCCCCGTTGACGCTCCGAGATATACGGTAATATTCATTATCTTTTCCTTTCGTCAGTGACCATGAGAAAAACGAGCAATCCCGGATGAGACTGCCCGTTTTTTGATTATTTGTCAAGCGGCTTCATCGTCGGGACGATTTAGGACATCGTTTCAATTCTTGCTATAACCCAACATAGTTCAAAATAAGTCGCAAATCAGATTTTTTCAAAATCCTACTTTACTTTATTTTCGATTAGTTTCGTGGGGGCTTTGTGT
>JALEYA010000096.1 GCA_022779945.1 Oscillospiraceae bacterium
GAAAAAACTGCGGGTCGAAAATGCTATTGGGACTCTGTTCTATCGCCCCATATCCTTTGGAGTCAGGCATAGTGGGATTCAATTGAAAGGTACTAAGTTCTCTAACGGCTTTTTCTGTGGCGGTCAGTCACAGCCCCTCAATGCCTGACGTGCCGTTGGTTTAATTTTGCTCTTTTTTGACTCAGCTTTCAGTTAGCAGAAAGCTTTAAATATACAGGAAAAAACAGGAGAAAACAAACTATCCTAAACACAAACACCGAGACCACACTTAGTGTTTTTCCTCTACGAAAAGCGTTCTTTGCTGACTTTCTGACGCGCCTGTCAGGCCGTTAGACGGCTTCACTGCCGCCTTAGTTTCTTCTTTATCAAACTTTCTCTCCCGTGTAGGAAGCTTCTGCTACTTGGTCAGTGCCCGCGCGGCATTAGCGCAAAGGTAGAAGAATAGAACAAGTTATAGCATAAGAGATCTGACTAACCTTTACACCGACAAACCAATATTTACCGCTCAACTTACGGCTCGGGTACTCGGCTTTCGTTAAGCACCGTGCGCCCCGGGATTGGAGCCGCTGCCCGGCTGTCAGATGAATTTTGCCCCAAAGCTGCCATCTTGCCGCCTCTTATAATCGATAGACTTCCCGACACGAAAAAATCCGTTCTGCGGGGATAGCTTCCCACCAGCACCGGGTAAGCCCGCGACCACAATTACGCATTACGCATTACGAATTCCGCATTGTTCTCTACCCCGGCATTGGTGTCGCCTTGCGACCGTCACATCAGTGAAAAAATTAACAAAGCTTCTTCGATCCGGGCATAGATCCTGATAAAATCGTTTATCGGCAGGGGATTTTCCCCTTTCCCTATTTCAAGCGTAAATCCCGGCCGTCCGAATTCTTCAATAAACCAGTCTTTGAACCCTCCGTGCGATGCAAGGCCGCCGTTATATACAAGCGAATACGAGCACGAATCCGCAAGAATTTTTGCCATCATTTCCGCTTGTGTCGGCGTGTTTTCACCGTATTGCCAATATAACTCTTCGCCCTGACTGTGGATTGCCATAACTTGTCGGAACGGTTCTTTGCGGCAAAGATTTGCAATCGCTTTTGTCTCCGCTTCGCTTTCGGGGTATTCTCCGCCGTATTGACGGCTTGACGGTCCCGTGATGCCGTTTTCGATTTCAATTTGCCGAAGTATCTGCCAGCCGGCATTGAAATTATGGTTGATGTCAACTCCTTTGGCGTTGGCGTTATATTTTTCGATATCATCGCCGGCAATTTTTTCGACGAATTTCCTGAGCGATTTTGCACCCTCAAGACCGTTCACGGCAATTTCGGTTCCGTCGGGATTGACACAGGGCACAAGCGTGATGCCGAGGTTTGAAAACGCTCTCCTGACCTCTACGCCGCTTAAAAGACGGTTGTTTTGGATACAGTTGGCAAGCCTTTCGGCAAACTTCAGAACGGCAAGACAACCGAGCCATTCACTGCCGTGAAAGCCGGCACAAAGCAGCACCTTGTTGCTTTTGCTTCCGATATCGAGCGCAAAAACACTGCGTCCGAGGCAGGTTCTTGACAACACGCGGGGCGAAATAAACGGATATTCGGCGCATAATTCTTCTATAATATCAATCTGGGTTTCGTAATCGAAACGGACGGGTTTGACAATGGACATGATTTTCACCCTTTCATTTTGGAACGTGTATTACATACTATTCCGAAAGGGCAAGCTATATGACGAAAGGAATCTGAACAATGGACATGACTGAAAAAACACTGAGCGAAAAACTGATTTACAGCGGAAGAATTCTTGATCTTCATGTTGATGAAATTGAACTTCCGAACGGCAAAAAATCGATCCGTGAAGTGGTGGAACACCATGGCGGCGTGTGTGTTGCCGCACTGACAGACAATAACGAGCTGCTTTTCGTCCGCCAGTACCGCTATCCGTATCATACGGTTTTGCTTGAGCTTCCGGCCGGCAAGCTTGAAAAAGGCGAAGATCCGCTCGAAGCCGGTGTAAGAGAGCTTGAAGAGGAATGCGGTGTAAAAGCGCAAACCGTTCTTCCGATGGGGAAGGTTTATCCGACCGTTGCCTATTGCAGCGAAATTATCCATCTTTTTGTCGCCAAAGGGCTTGTCAAATCGCAGCAGCATCTTGACGAAGGTGAGTTCTTGAGTGTTGAAAAAATCAGCATTGACGAAGCAGTAAGGCTCGTTATGGACGGGGAAATCTCCGACAGCAAAACGGTTGCTCTTGTTTTAAAGACGGCAAGACTTCTTGAAGAGGGGAAGATTTGACCGAAATGGAAAACAGGCGATTCATTCTGGCTTCCGCTTCGCCGAGAAGGGCGGAAATTTTAAAAAACGCGGGCTTCGATTTTGATGTGATTGTCTCGGATGCCGACGAATCACTTCCCGACAAGATTCCGGCTGATGAGGCGGTGCTTCTTCTTTCGAAGATCAAAGCCGAAAGCGTTTGTAAAAACAACAAAGGCTCGGTTGTTCTCGGCTGTGATACCGTGGTGTCACTCGACGGCAATATTCTCGGAAAGCCCAAGGACGAAGCAGAGGCTTTCGAAATGCTCCGCACCCTTTCGGGCAAAGTGCACAAGGTGTTTACCGGCGTTACAATAACCGACACAGAAAAAACCGTAAGCTTTGTAAGCGAAACAAAGGTTGCGTTCTATCCGCTTTCGGACGAGACGATCCATTCCTATATTGCCACGGGCGAGCCGATGGACAAAGCCGGTGCATACGGCATTCAGGGCTTCGGCGGTGTTCTTGTCAGAAATATTGACGGCGATTATTTTTCCGTAATGGGACTGGCAATCAACGAAAGCGCAAGGGTACTGTCGGAATTCGGCATAAAAGGAAAAGTGGAATTATAAATTCGCGCAAAATGTTTCAGAATTATCCGATCCGTATATTTCCTGACTGCTGCAAATCGGAAAAAAAGAAGCAGAGACCGCCAAAGCGGTCTCTGTGTCTTTTAAACAATTGTTTAAATATTGTTTAGATTAATAGGGATTTGTGATGTTGTCCATGTCGGGAACAACAACAGTTGTCTCGTCCTTAGTGATGGTCTTGCCGCTAAGCCAAGCAATGATCTTGTAAAGGAATTCCCAAATCATCTTCCAAACATCTTCAAAGGTTTTGATTTCAATAGCTGACATGATATATTTCCTCCTATTACCTTTATTTGCTGAGATATAGCTATCTCAACATGGCTATATTATATACCTCTTATCAATAAATGTCAACAGTTTATTCAAAAATTTTTCACAAAACGTTGTCAAAATTTTACATTCTATATCCGATAAAAATACCGCCGACAAAAGCCGACGGTATACGCTGTACCCTTATTATTATTTAATCAGATCATCAATTCTCAGGAACTCAAATACTGCGTCGAAGAGCATATCAAAAACAGCCGCAATCTTCTGAATAACATTCTGGAAAATCTTAACGATGTTTTCTCTTTGCTTTTCGGGAATAAGCGGTTCGTTGCTGTCGCTGGGATCGGCATTGACATCCTTTTGGCAGCAGGTGCATTTACAGCCGCAGTCCGGCCAGATACCGTTGCAGTCGCCGCAGCAAAAGCTTCCCTTAAACTTTCCGGTTTCGTCCTTGGCACAGCTGCACAGATAGGTCGTGTCAAGGTAAGTGCAATACGCACAGCAGTGACAGCCGTTCGGAATCTTTGTGCAGTCGGCACAAGTGCATTGAGGATCCGCTTCATCGGCGGCAATTACACCGAAGCCGATTGTGAAACAGGAAAGAATCATTAAAGTTGCGAGAAAAACAGACAATGCTTTTTTCATATTTACGCCTCCTAAGACTATTCTAAGTAATTTAATTATAGATTATCCGTCATGAAAAGTCAACAGAAAATTCAAAACTCCTGCGCTTTAATTTTATTGCAACAATTTTACAACATTTCTCAACCGTAATATCATAAAAAAAGTGAAGCACCGGAATGCTTCACTCTGTTTTCTTACTTTCGCTTTCTTATGCGATAGCTGCTGTTGTTGCCGGAGCTTCAGGCTCTGCGGGAGCGGGATTGATAGCGCCCTGAATGTAATCAACAAGCTGTTGAATGATGCCGCTGAGATCGATAAAGCCGAGCTTCGAAAGAACCTTAACGATCTTAAGAGCGACTTTTGCGAAAATAACGCCGACCTTAGCACCGACCTTGATCTGCCAAAGGGGAATATCTTCGATTTCACCGAGGATATCACCTTCGGAAGCGGCTACGGTTGTGTCTTCAGTTGCGGGATCTTCAGCAGTTGCGAAAGCGACGCTCATGAAAGAGAACATCATAACAAGAGCAAGAAGAACAGAAATTACTTTTTTCATAGGTATTACCTCCTTAATAGATTAACTAAAGTATATAACCAAAACGCGATTTTGTCAACAGGATTTTCAATATTTTCACACTTTGTCAAACAACGTTTGATTTCATTTTAATATGTCGGCAAAATTCTTTTGCTCCTGACAAAAAAAGACGCCGGACAATCAGCCGGCGCCTTTAAGCGGTTTAAAAAATAATCTTTAATCCTAACTTGATAAGAAGCTTTGAGAACACCACAGAAAGCCTTGCCAAAAGCTCGGTGAGCCATTCGGGCGTATCAGACATATCGGTCTCTCCTTTCTTCGTATTGACAAAGGAATCCCTCTGTCTGTCTATATAATAATACATAGCTTTCGATTAGTCAAGGTTTATTCACAAATTAATCGACAAATGTTTCTTATAAAATTCACTCTGTCCGACGCAAATGGCGGTTATTCATCAAGGCTCAGACCGTATTTTTTTGTGAATTCCTTCATTACCTGCGCTGCTTCTTTTTTGCCCTGTTCGCTCAAAACTCTGTAACACATCAGAATCTGCCGTTCGTCACGGCTTAAAAGGCTGATCGGATCATTCGATTCCAATTTGCAGTCGGCACCGTAATCCTCCGGTATTCGTTTCAGCTTCGGATTGTTTTCCTCAACACCCAGAAGATAGCCGACCGTGACATTATAAATATCCGCAAGCTTCGCAAGCGTAACAAGCGACGGCTTGGATACACCTGTTTCATAAAACGTATACGTCGTTCTGTCGATGCCTAAAACATCCGCTATATTTTGCTGCGTCAACTTATGTTCGACCCGGATTTGCCTTAATCTTTTCGAAATCATATTTCGACCTCTTTCTGCAGTTTCTGCGTTCATGCTATCATATTTTGCGCTTGAAATCAAGACTGTTTATCAAGTTGATCGGCCGTTTTCAAAAAAACCGAGGATTCTTTCCGCATCTTTTTCACTGATCCCCGCAACAGCGGAAAGTTCGTCCTTTTTTGCTTCTTTAATTCTTGAAAGAGATTTAAAATGCTTTATCAGTGCCGCCGCCTTTTTTTCGCCGATGCCGTCAATCTCGGTCAGCTTCGAATGAACCGAGCTTTTGGCGTGCTTGTGCTTATGGTAGGTGATCGCAAAACGGTGAACCTCCTCCTGGATGGTCGAAACAAGCGTAAACACCCTTCTGCCCTCATGGATCGAGATTTCCTCGCCGCCTGAGCTTATGGCTCTTGTGCGGTGCTTGTTATCCTTGACCATTCCGAAAACAGGCACGTCAAGCCCGAACGCTTCGATAATCGGTTTTACGGCATTCACCTGCTGCTGACCGCCGTCAAGCAAAATCAGGTCAGGCAGTATTCCGAAGGTCGAGTCCGTATCTTTTTCTTCCGTATAACGGTTGAATCTCCGGCTGATGACCTCTCTCATTGAACCGCAGTCGTCCTGACCGGAAAATCCTTTTATTGAAAAGCGTTTATACGCCGCCTTATACGGTCTGCCGTTTTTAAAGACGACCATTCCGGCAACGTTGTCGGCACCCGCCGTGTGCGAAATATCGTATGACTCGATATATTCCGGTACTTTTTTCAGCCCGAGAGCCTTCGAAAGCTCATCAAGCGCCGCTGTCTCGCTTCCTTTGCGCCCCAGGTATTCCCCGAGCTTCTGGGACGCGTTGCTCAGGCACATTTCAACAAGCCTTGCCGTATCGCCGCGCTGCGGAACGGTGATTTCGGTTTTTTTGCCGCGCTTTTCTTCCAGATAGCGTTCAAGAAGATCACAGTCCGACACTTCGCCGTCCACTACGATTTTCGGCGGAATTTCACGGTTCATCGAGTAATAGGAGATTATCAGCTCATGCCGTGTCTCCTCAAGGCTTCCGCTTGCATCAAAAATAAAATGGTCCGTACCCGAAAGAAGCCCCCCGTTGAAGTTCAGAACCGCAAGGCAGGCCTTTTCTTCGCTTTGCGCAATGGCAAAAACGTCCTGCTGCTTTTTGTCGGCGCAGACAACCTTCTGCTTGTTTGAAATTTTTTCGATCGCTTTGATCCGGTCGCGGATTTTCGCCGCTTTTTCAAATTCAAGATTTTCCGCCGCTTCGTTCATTTCACTGCGAAGCGACCCAAGAACCGCTTTTGAACCGCCTTTGATGAACGAAACCGCCTGACGCAGGCTCTCTTCATATTCCTTTTGGCTGATTTTCCCCGCACAGGGAGCACTGCACCGCGAAATAAAATAATTGAGACACGGTCTGCTTTTTTTGATATCCCGCGGAAAAACCTTTGCGCAGGTCGGAAGCTTAAAAATCTCCTTTGCCTGGTCAACGGACTGCGTGACGGAAAAATTACCCGTGTACGGACCTAAATAATCGGCGTCAGCGTCATCCTTGCGGAAACAGGCACTGATATTCCCCCACGGACCTTTTGTGATCCTGATATAACTGTACCCCTTGTCATCCTTCAAGAGAATGTTATACTTCGGCATATTCTGCTTGATCAGACTGCATTCAAGCACAAGCGCTTCAAATTCGCTGTCGGTCAGAATATAGTCAAAATCGTCCACATTTTCAACCATCTTTCTGACCTTAACAGTATGCGTATTCTGAGAACCGAAATACTGGCTGACACGGTTTTTCAACAGCTTCGCTTTTCCGATATAGATAATTTTTCCGCTTTTATCTTTCATGATGTATACACCCGGAGACAGCGGAAGCTTCATCGACTTTTTTCGAAGCTCTCCGAGCTTTGGATTGTGCGCCATAACCGTACCTTCCTGATAGAAGAAGCCGCCGCATTCAGAGACAGAAACCGTTTTCTTCCCACGAAAAAGTAGCTAAGGAAGCTCTGATTAAATCTGGTGTACAGATTACGCCGTCAGATTTTTCGTCAGATTGTTCAAAAGCTGCGCAGGAATCCTGTCGGATTTCAAGCAGTTTTTGTGCGATATGGCGGAAAATATGCAAGTAAGCTGTGCATCAAAGCACATGCTGTGATTTATTCAGAGGTTCCCTAAATACCGCGAGTGGGTGAAAAAACGGTAAAAAGAAAAATGAAGCCATTGAATTCTATTTCGGCATTTTTCTTTTGTTCTGCACTGAATGCGGCAGCCCCATGTTTATTTTGTCTTAACCGTTTTTTTGGCTAAAGATGCATAAGCCACTGTGGATCCCGACTTCGAAAACGCACGCACGGCAAATGTATAACCCGTTTTGCTTTTGAGTCCGGTTACCTTCAGCGAGGACGCCGAAGAGGAAAGCGTCTTGATCTTTTTGTATCCGCCGGACGTATAACGGAACACCTCATATCCGCTTGCCCCCGTTACCTTATTCCATTTTAAGGTTACGCTGTTCTTGGCCGCAGCGGCACTCAGCTTGGTGGCAGATGGCTTGAAAACCAGATTGGCCGTGGCGGAATAATCGGAATACAGCTTCATGGAACCGACCGAATCGACGGCTCTGACCTTCAGCGCAAGCGTTTGTCCGGCCTTGCCCTTGAACGGATAATAAGTGTTCTTGGTCGAAGCGACATAGACATATCCTTTGCCTTTTACATACTTATAAACGGCATAGCTGTCCGCACCGGCCGTCTTGCCCCAGCGGAGAACAGCGGTTGTCGCCGTGATATCCGTCACCTTGACCGACTTGACGACGGCAGGGCTCGTCCGGAACGTAAGCACAGCCGAAGCCGGACTGCAGTAAGTATTGTTATCCTTTATATATAGGGCATATACCACAATCTTTTGGTTCTGATTACTTTTCAGCCCCTTAATCGTAATTGAATTGGACTTGACCGCACCGATTTTGGTAAGCTTGCTGCCGTAATAATACACAGTATAGCCCGTCACTCCGGAAACCTTGTCCCATGTGAGTACAACCGAAGAGGACGTTGTCTTTGAGGCCGTCTGTTTGATATTTTTGACTGCCGCCGGCGTAACCGTCACCGTACAGACATCCTTGATCTTGGAGTTGTCGGCGCCGGCGCAGGTGATTACAGCCGTACCGAAACCGACTGCTGTAACCTTTCCGTCAGCCGAAACCGTTGCCACCTTTTTGTTGCTGCTTGCATAGACCAGTCCGCCCTTTGCCTTACTTGGGGTAAGAACCGGCTTAAGCGTGGAAGAAGCACCTTTGACGAGCTTCAGTTTTGAGGGAAGAGAGATCTTTTCGATTTTATCCGTACATACGGCAACCGAAAGTCCGAATGCATTGCCGGTAATTTTCCACGAAGGCGCTTTGCTGTTCGAAGCCATGACCTTGACGGTGTATTTTCCGGCATCATTCAGAATAAATTTCGCCGAATTTGAAGCAATTGTTTTGGAAGAAACAAGCTTTGACTTGCTGTCATAAAAGCTGACCTTATACGCCGAAGCTCCGCTGACGGAAGAAAAGCTCAAGCTGAATTCTTTCCCTTCGGTAACGGTAGAGGAAACAGATGTGATGTTCGGTTTTTCATAATAACCCGAAATGTATTTCGGGAAATTCAGAGCCGCCCAGCCTTTGAGATTTTCGTATTGGATATAACCCCAAAGATAACCGCCCTTATCGATCTTTTTGGTCACAAGAAAGCTTGTTCCCGCCGGAACGGAACCGACGATTTCGGAAGCAAGCGACGAAGAAGACCTGACATTGAGATTGCTGTCGTTGCTCATTGTCCATTTTTCAACGGAATTTTGTTCATCGTTGTTACTCACAGTCTGTGCGGCGACGGTGAGTGAATATGCTTTACCGGTGATTTTCCACGAAGGCGTTTTGCTGTTTTTGGCAGTCACCTTAACGGTATACTTTCCTGCGTCTTTTATTGTAAAGCTGCCGCTTGCCGTATCAACGGTCTTTGTCTGATACGCTTTTCCGTCGCTGTCATAAAAGCAGACGGAATAGCTGTCTGCACCGTCAACGGAAGAAAAACTCAGCGTAAAGCTCTTTCCGGCAACAGGAGAAGAAACGAATTTCACAGTCGGAGAAACATAGCTTCCGCTGACATATTCGGCATAGTTGAGCGCCGCCCAGCCGCTGACACCGTTATAGGTCACATGACCCCAAAGGTAGCTTCCGATGTCAGCCTTTTTCGAAACGGAAAACGTTTTGGAAGCCGGCACCTGACCGACAACCGCCGCCGAAACGGAAGCGGAACTTCTGATATTGAGATTGGCATCGGCACTCATTTTCCACGTCTCGGACTGAACCACCGGCTCCGGATCGGGAACGGGGATTGTTTCGGGTTCTTCCTGACAACCGGTCACTTTTTCATATATATTGAGGTTGCTGTTCTTCCGGGTATTGTTCTTATCATGAAGAACATACGAAAAGCCGCCTGCCATTTTGGATCGTTCGATCGTGCCCCATTTAATCAGACAGTTACCGCCCCAGTTAGCACCGACATAAGCGACCGTACTGCCGCTGACACCGACAACGGTGATGGAGTGTCCACTATAGCGAATAATATCACCGACGCAAAGCGTGGAAAGATTCAGCGTCTTGATCTTGGTCCACTCTCTCGGGTTGGTTCCGACAATTTCGTTGGCGCTTTTATACGCAAATCCCATGCATTGAATGGCATTGAGATAGCTGTTACAAGCGCAGTTGCCGGGGAAGGAGCCGCAGCCTGTTGTATAATGATGCGTACAGGCGGTATTCGTATAACCGTCGGGATTATTGACCTTTGAGCCGACATGGTTCCAGTACTTTCCGTTCGGAAACTTCTTCGCAAGTTTCGTCAGTTCCGTTGTCACGGAGGCGGCAGAGGTTCTGACAATACCGACATTCAGACAGCCGAAAACCAACAAACCGCAAAGGAGCAAAGACAGTATTCGTTTCGTCATAAGCTTGTTCAGCCCGGAATCGGGCTCTTCCTTTCTTTTGATTTCAATTCCCTCTATAGAAATTTAAGAAATAATTTTTAATATTATATCACACTTTTCAGAATTTTTCAAGTTTGACCGTACGACGGTCACAAGGCGAG
>JALEYA010000109.1 GCA_022779945.1 Oscillospiraceae bacterium
CCGTCGTTTTTTTCAACGCAGAGGTAGTGCGTTCCTTTCGTTAACGTTACTTTATGTGTAGCTGTATATTTCTTGGAGGTGTCGTTCCAATACTGATAGTCTGCTTCCCATTCAACGTTGCCGTTAGCATCATAAATATAGTAGTTGGTTTTATAAATATACGCATTGACAGAAAACGTTATTTCACCTGATGAGGGCAATATGAATTTATAAAAATCCTTATCATCGTTTTGGGCAATCTGACCGTAATACTTGGTGTTTAAAGAAATAGCAGAAGCGTTTGCAAGTGCATTATTGATTCCACCGCTTGTTTCTTTAATACTTTCATTGGCATTTTTATAATATAATTTGAAATTATAGTTTCCGGTACCGTTGCATCTTTCCACACAGAAATAATAAGTTCCGGATGTAAGATCAATAGCGGTGTTCAAATCATACTGTTCCGAAACAGTGTTCCAACACTGCCATTTGAGATTCCAGATGCAGTTACCGTTAACGTCATATATATAATAATGTGTTTCATAAATATAGGCGGTAAGTTTTAATGTGATTGATCCGGATTGAGAAAGTACAAACTTATAAAAGTCTTTATCATCGTTACTGGCGAGCTGGCCTTTATACGATTTATCCGTTGAAATTTTAGAGGCTTTGGCCATAGTGTTATTAACGCCGCCGGTTGTCTCCTTGAAGCTTTCATTTGAAGAAGCAAAACTTAATTTAAAATAATACTTACCGAAACCATCGCGTTGCTCAATACAGAAATAATATGTTCCGCTGGTTAAATCGATATTGGTATCCATATTATATTGTTCGGAAACGCCGTTCCAATACTGATAGTTCCATTCCCAAACACAGTTGCCTTTTGAATCGTACAGATGATAGCTTGTTTTATATATATAAGCCGTCAACTTGATTCTTAATCTTCCTGACGTAGAAAGGGAAAATTTGTAAAAATCGCTTCTGTTGGTGTCGGTAATGGTGCCGCTGTAGCTCTTTCCGACGCTGATGGATGTAGCCGTTGAAAGAGTGTTTCCTGCCGCGCTTGCCGGTACCATGCACACAGCAAATGTTGCAAAAAGAAGAACAACGACTAAGAGTAAACTGGTAATTTTTTTCATACTGACAACTCCTTTTTTATTTTAAAAATATTATGCCACTCTAATCCGAAAAAGTCAACACGAAAAATCCGATTTATGGCTGCTTACACTTCTCTGTCTCCCCGATATACTCGAATCTTTTGTAAATTTTTCCGTCTCTTTCGACCGTTTCGTTCCACATCGAAGCCGGACGAACCCAAAGTCCGCCCTCGCCGTAAAGGGCACGGTAAAGGACGTATTCCTCCAGCGTTTCGCTATGCTTTCCGACGCCGATGACCTCGTATTCGTTGCCTTTGAAATGACGGTACTTGCCGGGTTTGATATTCTGCATTCGATTTACCTCCCTGAAAAAGAATGAGGAATGAAATTCACTCCTCATTGCTTGTGTTAATTTCTGCGCTTCCTATCAGCCGCCGAGATACGCTTTCTTAATGTCCTCGCTTTCCATCAGTTCAGCGCCCGTGCCCGAAAAAGCGATTTTGCCGTTTTCAAGAACATATGCACGGTCGGAAATAGCGAGCGACTTACCGGCGTTCTGTTCAACAAGAAGAATTGTCGTTCCGCTCTTGTGGAAGTCCTTGATGATGTCGAAGACCTGATCGACAAGAAGCGGAGACAGACCCATGGACGGCTCGTCGAGCATTAAAAGCTTCGGGTGGCTCATCATGGCTCTGCCCATGGCAAGCATCTGCTGTTCGCCGCCGGAAAGGGTACCGGCAATCTGATTTTTTCTTTCACCGAGTCGGGGGAATCTTGTATAGATTTCCTCGATGTCGTTTTTGATTTTTTTCTTGTCCTTTTCCGTGAAAGCACCCATGAGAAGATTCTGGTAAACCGTAAGTTCCTGGAAAATTCTTCTTCCCTCGGGAACCTGCGTCATGCCAAGCTTTACGATTTTGTGGCAGGGAACCTTGTTGATGACCTGACCTTCGTAAGTCACCGTTCCGCTTTTGATGGGAACAAGGCCCATGATGCTTTGCATCGTGGTGGTTTTTCCGGCGCCGTTTGCACCGATGAGCGTGACGATCTCGCCCTGATTGACTTCAAAGCTGATTCCTTTGATTGCCTGGATAACGCCGTAATAGACCTGTAAGTCTTTTACTTCTAACATTGCCATAAGTCTTAACCTCCGATATAAGCTTTAATAACCTCGGGGTCATTCAGTGCGTCGTTGACCTTGCCCTGACAAAGCGTTGTGCCGAAGTTTAATACAGTGATTTCGTCGCAAAGACCGGAAACAAACTTGAGGTCATGCTCGATCAGAAGAACGGTGATGTCGAACTCGTCGCGGATAAAGCGGACGGTGTCCATCAGTTCCTCCGTCTCATTCGGGTTCATACCGGCTGCCGGTTCGTCAAGCAAAAGAAGCTTTGGATTGGTGGCAAGCGCTCTTGCGATTTCAAGCTTTCTCTGTTTGCCGTAGGGGAGGTTGCAGGCAAGGTTGTTTCTTTCTTCTTCAAGACCGAAGATGCGAAGAATCTCCTTGGCTCTTTCCCTCATTCTGACCTCAGTGTCGTAATGCTTGGGAAGCTTGAGCATACTTGCAAAGGCGCTGCACTTGAATTCGGGCTGATTGTGCAACCCGACAAGAACATTCCGGATAACGCTCATGTTGTTGAAAAGGCGGATGTTCTGGAAGGTTCTTGCAATACCCTTGTGGTTGATTGCTTCCTGACTCTTGCCTTTGAGTTCCTCACCGTCAAGGAAGAAGGTTCCGGTTGTCGGCTTGTAAACACCGGTCAGCAGGTTGAAAATGGTGGTTTTTCCGGCACCGTTCGGTCCGATCAGACCGTACAGCTGGTTCTTTTTGATTTGGAGGTTTACGTTGTCAACGGCTTTCAGTCCGCCGAAAGAGATGCCCAATTCTTTGGTTTCAAGAACATAATCAGCCATTTTATTTTCCTCCTTTCTTAACGGGCTTGTCGGGCTTGTCGGGTGTGTAAGGGCTTTCCGGTGTCACATCGACCGAAAGCACCTCGTCCATCTTAATTTTTGTCGGGATCTTGTCCCATTTTGCCTGGTCGTTTTTGATCGAGGCCGGATTCCTCTTCTCTTTGCGCTCGTGAAGAATACGGGTGATCGAAAGCCTTTCACGAAGCGGCTGAAGCTTCGGCGCATTGTTGAAGATGATGAACACAATAAGAATGATTGCGTATACTAAGAACTTGATCGCCGCAAGGTCGCCCGAAAGTCTTGTCTGAAGCTGGAAGTTGAGGACGGTAATCAGCGTTGCCGCTACGATGGAACCGGTAAGGTTGCCCATGCCGCCGAGAACGACCATAACGAGAATTTCGATGGAGTAGTTGTATGAGAAGAATGAGTAAATAACCGGGGAAGCGTAATGACCGTAAATAACGCCGGCGATTCCTGCAAAGAAAGCGGCAAGGATGAAAACAAAAAGCTTGTAATAGGTGACGTTGATACCCATGGCTTTCGCCGCAATTTCGTTATCACGAATCGCCGTAATGGCTCTGCCGTGTTTACTCTTGATGATATTCTGAATCAGGAACAGCGTGACAAACACCATGATAAAGGCAACGATGAAAAGACTGCCCTTATAGGTGGTGGTACGAAGACCGAGCGCACCGCCGAAGGTTTTCATGTTTTTGAAGATGTTACGGACGATTTCACCGAACGCAAGCGTAACGATGGCAAGATAGTCACCCTTGAGCCGTAACGCCGGAAGTCCGATGATAAAGCCGAAAAACGCCGCAACTACGCCGCCGATTGCCATGGCGATAATCAGAACAAGAAGCTGTGAATCAATGACTTTACCGAGATAGTTCGCCGAAAGGCAGCCGATGTATGCGCCAACGCACATGAAGCCCGCATGGCCGAGACTGAGTTCGCCTAAGAAACCAACGACGAGGTTCAGCGAAACAGCAAGAATGATACTGAATGCAATCTGTGTCAGAAGCGTCATGCTCGAACGGGGAAGATTGCCTGTCGCTTTGAGAATAAGAGAGAGCAAAAGGATAATACCGACAATAATGTAGTTTGTCAGATCCTTAAACTTAAAATTCTTTTTTACGTTTTTAAAATATCCCATGGCTTATACCTTCTCCCTTCTCTTCTTACCGAGAAGACCGATGGGTCTTACAAGGAGGATCACAATAAGAAGCGCAAATTCAACCGCGGTTGTGTACGGTGCAAGAACAGGGATACTCAGCGAAATCTTTTCAACAACGCCTAAAAGCATACCGCCGAGCATTGCGCCGGGGATCGAGCCGATACCACCGATAACGGCCGCCGTGAAAGCCTTGATACCGGGCATTGCGCCGAGTGTCGGGCTGACCGACGGAATCTGCATCAGATAAAACAGACTCGCAAAAGCGGCGAGAGCCGAACCGATAGCAAAGGTCGTGGTGATAATCATGTTGACGTTAACGCCCATCAGCTGAGCAGCACCTCTGTCCTCGGAAACGGCAAGCATCGCACGTCCGAGTCTTGTTTTCTTGACGAAAAGCTGAAGCGAGATCATGATAATTGCGCCGATTAAAAGAGTGAGAAGCGTTGCAACGCTGACCTGAGCCGAGCCGAGATTAACGGTGCCGTAGTTTCCGATCGTAACGGTCTGAGATTTTGAGCCGAAAATAAGCTGAGCTACGGATTGTAAAAGATAGCTGACACCGATTGCCGTAATCAGAACGGCGAGGGGAGAAGCACCTCTTAAAGGCTTATAAGCGACTTTTTCCGTAATAACGCCCATCGCGGTACAGATGATAATGGCGGCGATGGCGGCAAGGACAGGATGTCCCCCGAGATTTAAGGTGGTAAGAATTGCGTAAGCACCGACCATAATGATATCGCCGTGGGCGAAGTTGAGCATTTTGGCAATTCCGTAAACCATTGTGTAGCCTAAGGCAATCAGAGCGTATATACTGCCAAGGCTGAGTCCGTCTATAAATGTAGTCATAAACATTCTCCATTTCCTGGATTTTAGATATTAGATTTTAGATGTTAGAAAACGCTGTGGATTAGTATCAGATAAAAAGCTCCAACATCTAATATCTAACATCTAACATCTAAACAGAAGCAATCGGGTGTCAGTGTTTCGGCACCCGATTGCACGATGATTTGAAAGTAGTCGCGTGGCGACACTGGTCACGGACTGATTTCTTCTGAAGTGTTTTCAGATAAGCAGTCTGTGCAGGAACTGAAATTATTTGTTGAGTTCAACGATTGTCGGTTCCTTTGTCGGAGCACCCGAAGCATCCCATGTCATTGCGCCGGTAACGCCTGTGAAGGAGAAGTCCTCGGCAGTAATTGTCTTAACAAGGATGTCGCAAAGTTCAGAAGCGGAAATAGCAACGTTGTCTACGCCGGCTTTCTTCATCGCTTCGAAAATTACATAAACAGCATCGTAACCGTCTGCGGCGAACTGATCGGGAGCTGCGCCGTATTTGTCGGTGTAAGCCTTAACGAAAGCGGAAACCTTTTCGTCCTTGCTTTCGACATCGAACGGGGTGATGTAAGAAACCTTGTTCTTTACGGAAGCGTCAAGCTGATCCTTAACGCCGTCAAGACCGTCGCAGCCGAAGATAAGAGCGTCACAGCCCTTAGCGGAAGCTGCCTTAGCGATAAGACCGGCCTCGGTGTAGTAAATGGGAACAAAGATAACGTCACAGTCCTTGAGAGCTTCAACCTGAGTGGAGAAGTCCTTCTTGTTTTCTGCGTCAAAGGTCTGAGTGGTGAAGTCTTTGCCGAGTTCCTTCATCTTGGCTTCGAAAGCTTCGAAGATGCCTGATGAATACGGATCGCTGGTGTCATAAATAGCACCGATCTTTTCGTACTTGCCGGAAAGCTCCTCAGCGGCGAGAACGCCCTGGTCGGGGTCACCGAAGCAGACACGGAAAGCGTTTGCTCTGTCAGCGATTACGTTGGCTGCGGAAGCGGACGGAGTCATAACGAAAACGTTATCCTCGACTGCTTTGCCTGCGAAAGAATCGGCGGAACCGGAAGTAACGGAACCGAGGGAAGCCTGCATGCCTGCTTCATAGAGAGTGTCATAGCCTGTTGCGGCATCAGCAGCGGCAGCCTTGTCGTCCTTGATGTCGAACTTGAAGTTTTTACCGTTGAGTCCGCCGGCGGCGTTGATTTCCTCAACAGCAAGGGCAGCACCGTTTTGAACGGAGATACCGTACTGAGCTGCGTCACCGGTAAGCGGTCCTGTTGCACCGATGAAATATTCGGTGTTCTTAGCGGCATAATTGTCGCCGGATGCAGCGGGTTTATCTTCGCCGGCTGCGGTTGTGTCTCCCGCTGCGGTTGTTCCGTCTGTATTTCCGGACTTGCTGCAGGCAGCAAAGCAGGAAAGGCAGAGAACAGCTACGAGCATGAGAGCGAGAATTCTTTTGAAGTTTCTCATTTGAATCATAACCTTTCTGAAAATATAGATTTGTTTTTTCATATTAAGGAGAACCGATCTTCTCCGAATATGTTGAGTGAATTATAGCATTACATTTTGTTATTGTCAACAGCAAAAAAATTTTTTATAGAACTGCACAAGTTTGACAAAATTTTCGGGGCAATTTATAAGAAATTGACAATAAAATTGTCGTATTTCAAAAAAAGAGCGGAGACGGATTGTTATGATTCGCCGTGGCGGCAAAATTAATCCATGACGCTTTGTCATGGAAACTTTATTTGTCGGCATATATTTCGTCTATGGCTTCGACCGCAGAAGAAACAAAAACCTTGACGGCCGGAGAAGCGTTTTTCAATGACTTGAGACAGATGACAAGCTCTCTGTGCGCCGCCGGCAGAAGCGGAAGGCTGATGACGTCATTTTTGTTTCCGTGCATAACAAGTTCAGACAGCATACTGATTCCCATGCCGTGCTCGACCATAAAAACGACTGTAGGATCGTCAACATAAGCCGGCTCAATATTCGGCTTAACATTTTCATGCTCAAAAAAGCGGACGATATCCTTATCGAATCCGTAGTAGGGCATAATGAAATCCTTGTTGTCATAATTCTTGATCGGGAAAACCTTAAGACCGGTAAATTCCGGGCTGTTCGGTACGATGGCAAGCAGCGGGTCGTCCCTGAGATGGACGAACTCAAAGCCCTGGTATTCCTGACGGCTGGCAAAAGCGAGATCAATTTCGCCGCTTTCTACTTTTTCGTATGCACCTTCAAGGGTGCACGAGCTCATTTCGATGGCAACATCGGGCAGCTTTTCATGGAATTTTTTGATAATGAACGGCAGCCAGTGCATCAGCATACTGGTGTAAGCGCAGACACGGATCGAGCTGTTCTTTTTTTGTCTGATCAGTGAGATCTCTTTTTCAAGCTTATCCGTATGAACAAGCATCGCCCGGATTGTCGGAAGGATTCTTTCTCCTTCCGCCGACGGCACGACGCCGCTTCGGCTTCGTTTTAAAAGCGGAAAGCCGAATTCTTTTTCAAGCGAACCGATCATTTTCGTGATTCCCGACTGGGTAAAGCCCATCACTTTTGCGGCTTTGGTAATACTTCCGAGATCCACGGCATTGATCAGAACTTCTAATTTCTTTGTGTCCGTCACGACCGCCTCCTTTGATGCCTCAGTGTTGCTCATACAGTATATCCTTTGCGCCGACATTTGTCAATTCGTATACAAAACACCATAAAATGTATATTTAATTCAAGAAAATAGGGCGCTAAATGTTAATTTTTTATGAATCCATTTGTGACAATTAAAGGATTATATGTAACAGTTTTATACCCAAAACGAACACTTTTTTAAGATTTGTGTGCTGAAACGTTCGAATTTAATGAATAAAAAATGAACAGGTTACATTTTATTAATTTTTTTGCTCCGGACGGTTGACGATTGGTAGAAAAATGGTGTATAATACTAAAAAAGCCGAACCGAAACGAATGCACAGGTCTGTTTTGTGCTTCGTTTCGAACTTTATCCGGCGGTAAGTTTTATCAATAATATATAAGGAGTTATGTTATGGCGAACAAGAAATCGAAGTACATATTCAAGGAAGTGCCCGACCTCAAAACCGTCCGTGAGCTGATTGAATACGGTCACGAACACGGCGGAGACAATAAGCAGTATATTTACCTTGAAACCCGTACCAAGGAAAGAACAAAAACCTTCAACGAAGTCTGGTATGATACCGTCGGACTCGGTCAGTACCTTTACAAAAACGGTCTTGACGGAAAAAAGGTTGCGATTTTAAGCGAAAACAGCTATTACTGGATCGCCTGCTTCTATTCTTTGATGTCGGGTCGATATGTTACGATTCCTCTTGATCCGAAGCTTACCGACGACGACCTGATCGACATCATGAGACGAAGCAAGTGTGACGCTATTTACTATTCGGACGACTTTGCCGGCACCGTAGAGAAGATGAAAAAGGCCGACGGCGTTGTCATTACCCATTACATAAAAATCAGCGAGTTTGACGAAATCATCAAAGAGGGTCACGCCGATATCGACAGCGGAAACCCGTGCTATCTCGAAAACGCCCCGAAGCCCGAGGATCTTGCAACGATCGTTTTCACCTCGGGAACTACGGGAAGAAGCAAGGGTGTTATGTTAAGCCATAAGAACATCATGGCATCCGCCATCGCTTCCGCAAAGGAAATTCAGGGCACGCACGCCATCGGATTCTTGCCGATGAATCATCTTTTCGCCTGGGCAAGCGCACTTCTTTTAATCAATGTTTTCCATACCGAAACCATTCACTGCTGGGGTTATATCTGCCGCAGCCTCAAGGATATCCCGACCGATATGAAGAAGTATCATCCGCAGAATATGGCCGGTGTCCCGCTTCTTGTTGAAACAATTTACAAGACCGTATGGCGCACCGCCGAAAAGAGCGGCAGAGCGGACAAGCTGAAAAAAGGTCTTAAAATCAGCAACTTCCTTTACAAGCACGGCATCGACGTCAGACGCAAGCTGTTCAAGGAGGTTATCGCCGGTATGGGCGGTGAGCTGGAATACATCGTATGCGGCGGCGCCTACCTTGACCCGAAATATGAAAAGGGTCTGACCGATCTCGGTGTCGATATTCTCGGCGCTTACGGTACGACCGAATGTTCTCCGGGCGTCACCTTCAACACCCAGCTGCACCATAAGTTCGGTTCCTGCGGAAGACCGATGAGCTGCTGTGAAGTTAAAATCAATAATCCGAACGAGGACGGTGTCGGCGAAATCTATGTCCGCGGCGAAAATGTCATGATGGGCTACTATGAGGATCCCGAGGCAACCGCTTCCGTATTCGACGGCGACTGGTTCAAGACCGGTGACTTCGGTTACATGGACGAGGACGGTTATCTTTTCTTCGTCGGAAGAAAGAAGAACCTGATCGTTCTTTCCAACGGCAAGAACGTTTCCCCCGAAGAGCTTGAGGATCAGCTCGGAAGAATTGATTATGTAAAGGAAGTTCTGGTTTACGGCGAAAACGATCTTCTGACCGCCGAATTCTTCCTTGATGAAACACTTTGCGAAAACGCAAAGGAACAGATCAAAGCGGACGTTGCCGAGGTCAACAAGACCTTCCCGGTCTATAAGCGAATTCACAGCATCAAGACAAGAGATACCGAATTCCCGAAGACGACAACGTTGAAAATAAAAAGAGATTATAAGGACGAGGTAAAAGCATGAGTGAAGAAATCCTGACAGTAAGGCAGCTTGCTTCTTACGCTGCAAAAAAGTATAACAACAAGCCGTTTTGCCGTTTCTTCCGCGGTGAGCAGTATTTTGAAAAATCGTACACCGAATTTTATGAGGACTGCCTTGCCGTATGTCGCTATATCCGTGCGGTTGACCCGCGAAGAATGCACATCGCTTTCATCGGCAAAACGAGCTATGAATATATTGCTTGCCTGACCGGCATGATTTTCAGTGGAAATGTTGTGGTTCCCTTTGCGCCGGATATTACCGTCAAGGAAGCCTGTGAGCTTTTTGACGACGCCGATATCGAAATGCTGTTTTGTGAGGATGACTTTTCCGAAAGAGCCGAAGAAATCAAAAAGCAGTACAAAGGTCTGAAGCAGGTTGTCTCCCTTGGCAACTGGAAGTGGTTTGACGAGGTGTTTGAAAAGTATAATTCCGACTCCGGATATGCTTCTCTTTCCGATGTCGAGGTCGACCCCGATGAGATGGCGCTGA
>JALEYA010000124.1 GCA_022779945.1 Oscillospiraceae bacterium
GAGAGCGGAAACCTTGACAGGCTTGCCTTTGTAATCGATCTGCGAATAATCCTCAGACACGTTATACTGGCTGACAACACCGGAAAGCGAGCCGATTTCCCGGTCGCCGAGCATTTTTGCTGAAGCGGTGTCCATGAGGGCAATCGAATCGGTTCCGACCGACTCGTCCATATCCTTCGAAAACTCGGTTTCGGTCACGGTGAGAATTGAGGCATAGGAGGTGGCGTTAAAGAACGTTCCACCGATCACCCCGACAGCAATATACAAACCGAGCAGTACAAGCGGCACGATATAGGGTTTGAGAGAAAAGCGAAATTCGGTATGCTTTTTGGTTCTGCCCTTTGAGCCGGTCTTTTTGATGACGGTGACCCGTCCGAAATCCCGGAACCCGAGAATCAGCCGTCTTGTCAGGACGAAAGCGAAACAGGCAACAACCGTAAACGCCCAAAGACCCTCACAATGAATGTTGATCGGTATACAAAGACCAAATAAAGCGAACAAGATAATCAAGACAGCAACGACCGAAGCGATCACCGTTGCAACAATTTTATTTTTCTTCACGGTTTGTCACCCTTTCCTTGATTTTTACGATTATATCACACTTATTTAAAAAATACAATGCTTTTGCAATATTTTTAGTGAAATAATAAAAGTTTCTTTTGCTTATTGTAATTCAATAACCGCTATGGTACACTAAATACGAAGAAGAATCAGGCAAACCGAATCGCTCATTTCGTTTTTATTGCGGTTTGATTCATTTTCTTTTTCCGACAAATCAGAAAGGATTGATAATTTATGAAGAAGCCGGAGATTCCGTTAGACTGCTTTTTTCAGGGCTGCTATAACCCTGAATTCGAAGCTGAAATAGCCAAGTGCAAGAATAAATGCTACAAATATAATATGCTTCCTCCGAACGACCGTGAAACCCAAGCCGAAATGCTTCGGGAAATTCTCGGCTCGATGGGAAAAGATGTGATTGTAACGGCTCCGTTTTGGTGCGATTACGGATACAACATCACGGTCGGCGACTGTTTTTATTCCAACCACAATCTGATTATAAACGACGGCGGCGGTGTAACCTTCGGAGATCATGTTTTTATCGCACCGAATTGCTGTTTTACAACAGCAGAACACGCCATAGACCCCGAGATGAGAAAAGCCGGAATCGAAATTGCAAAACCGATAAGAATCGGAAATAATGTCTGGATCGGAGCGGGAACAACGGTGCTTGCCGGAGTAACGATAGGCGACAATTCGGTAATAGGCGCAGGAAGCGTCGTCAAGAAAGATATTCCCGATTCTGTTGTCGCAGTCGGTGTTCCGTGCCGCCCGATAAGAAAAGTCACCGAAGAAGACAAACACACCTACCCGTTTTTCGGCGACAGAAAGTAAGGAACCGTATCAAGCCTTGACTTTCATTTGCATACCCGATATAATTGAAAAAACTACGAAAGGCGGAATCAAAATGCTTGCTCTCATCACCGGTGCTTCGGGCGGTATCGGCTCGGAAATCTGCCGGAAGCTTGCTTCTATGGGATTTGACCTTGCGGTTCATTACAACCGCTCGGAAAAGAGTGCGATGCTTCTTTGCCGCGAAATTGAAGAACGCTTCGGCGTCTCGGCGTCGGCCATCAAAGCAGATTTGAGCGACCGGGAGCAAATAAAACAGCTTGCCGAAAAAGCGCTTGCCATCGGAACGGTTGACGTCCTTGTCAACAATGCCGGACTGTCTTACCGCGAGCTTTTTCAATTCACCGATGAGGACAGGGTAAACGACGTTCTTTCGGTCAATCTTACCTCCGCTATGCTTCTGACAAAACTGCTTTTGCCGGGTATGATCGCACGGCACAACGGAAGAATTATCAACATTTCCTCGATGTGGGGTGTCAGCGGAGGCTCATGTGAGGTGCATTACAGCGCCGCCAAGGCAGGGCTTGTCGGGTTTACGAAAGCGCTTGCCAAAGAGGTCGGTCCGTCGGGAATTACCGTCAACTGCATAGCCCCCGGACTGATTGACACAAAAATGAACCGTGAGCTTGACGATCAGGCAAAAGAAGAAGTCATAGCGGAAACCCCCATGGCACGAATCGGGCTGCCGGAGGATGTTGCCGCCGCCGTCGGCTTTTTCGCCGG
>JALEYA010000126.1 GCA_022779945.1 Oscillospiraceae bacterium
GATAAGGACAAAGGCTGGACGTGTTCCGTCCTCGGCTACATTGAAGGCAAGCTCACCGAGGACGGAAAGATCTGCTTCAAAGAAGGCAGTATCATGGCTTCTGCTGAATTTAAATTCAAATATTCTCAGCAAACGGCAGTCTGGGCGATTCCTGCGTATTATTATTTCGAACTCGGTGCCGAAGTGTCGCTCGACGGCAAGGTGTATAAGCTTGTTCCGGACAGAAGCTGCCCGGTTGACTGGGCGGTCACGTTAGGCGTTGAACCGAAGGTTGCGGTCGGAGGCGGTGCAGGAATCGTCGATTTTGCATCTGTAGGATTGCGGGGAGAAGGAAGCGTTCCGATCAAGCTTGAATTCAGAAAAGGTCACCTTACGATTGATTTGAAGGGTGCGATATATGCAGAGGGACAAATCCTCTTTATCAAAGGCAAAAAGAAAATCATAGACGGGAAAATGAGCATTCTTGATAAAAACCTGTGGGCTACCAAGCAGGCAAAACGGATCCTTTCCCTGCGTCGGGAAGCGGCCGTATATGATGTTTCTGACTCCGAAACCGTTGTCACCGTCATGGACAGAGACTACGCCGAAAACACGTCCTCTTGGCTCGGCTCGTCTTCGGGCGTCCGGAGAGCACCGGCAAAAGCCGCCGCATCAGGCGGAATCCGCTTTACGAATCTTCAGACCAGTGTCTATAATCAGTCTCAACCGCAGGTGGTTACGGTCGGCGACAAGCAGATTATGGTTTATGTTGCCGACGACAGCACAAGAGATGACTATAACCGACTGTGCCTGATGTATTCTGTCAACGAAAACGGCACATGGAGCACGCCGAAAGCTGTGTATAGCGACGGAAAGAACGATGCGTCTCCCTCCCTTGCCACAGACGGCAAAAAGGTTTATGTATCATGGCAGAAGGTTGCGAAAAAGCTGACTGCCGCCGACTGCGAAAGCGAACAGGCCATGCTACAAAACATGGAAATCTATCTTGCCGAATTTAATGCGGAGACAGGCTCTTTTGAAAACGCAAAGAGACTTACCAACAATTCGGTTTATGATTATCTTCCGTTTACGGTCGTTGAAAACGAAAAAGCAAGTGTGTACTACGCCGAGGGCGACCCTGCCGGCTATACAAATAAAATTGTCCGGTATTCCGGCGGAAGTACAGCAACGCTGAAATCCTCTTTGCCGTATGTCAGTGCCCTGAGTGCCGTTTCCGACGCGGTTTCGTACAGCATTGACACCGACGTCACAAACGGACTGACAAACGATATGACCGTTTACACGGTAAAAGACGGTCATGTATCTGAGTTTGAAAAGTATGTCAGCGAAGAAGCCGACACCACCGAGAATGCGTATAACCTGCTTACATACGGAGAGTTAGACGGCAAACAGACGCTCTTTGTTTCCGACGGTTCATCGGTATATTATCAAAAGGACGGAAAAACGCAGAAAGCCTTTTCGGCGGTATCCTCTATCAGCGGATATCTGCAGGCGGTGAAAACCGACACGGGGCTGACGCTTCTGTGGCTCGGTTATACGGACGATTCAACCGAAATCTTCTCCTGCTCGTATGAAAACGGAGCATGGAGCGAACCCGTTCAGGTATCTTCTCAGGGCAATATCATTTCATTCCTGAGTGCAAATTATGCAGGCGGAACCATCCGGGGTGTCTGCAACATTACGGAAAATCAGTTCAACGAGTCCGCCGGCGACTACGATATCGGACAGACCAACCTGACAAGCTTCGTTATCGGTGATTTTACGGATCTTTCGGTGTCCGCCTTCGCCCCGGACGAAACAGAACTCAAGCCCGGTGCCGAAACGGTCATAAACGGCTATGTAACGCAAAAGGGAACACAGGATATTTCTTCTCTTGATATTACGGTTACGGACACACTCGGCACGAATGTCAATTATCAGCAGGATGTCGAGCTGAAATCCGGCTCCACGATCAATCTTGAAATTCCGTACACGGTACCGCAGGATTACAAGGGAACCACCATAACCGTTCGGGTCAATACGGATAACACCGACAAAGACGAAAATGACAATACGGTTGCATTGGAAACCGGTAAAAATACGATTCTTCTCAACGACAGACCGATCGAAGAATTTGATGATGTATATATTTTACCGCTGAGTGTTGAAAATTACACCGCACTTGACATTGAAAACCTGACACTGACATACAGTATTGAAAACTATGACGAGAATACCGAAAACGAAAGTGTCACGCTGAAGTTAGACAGCCTGACGGAAGACAGCTATAACGATGTCAGAATCGCTGTCAAGAAAGACGGTCTTGTGTATGATGAGGACGGTTTTGCAAGAATCAATATTGCGGTTTATGACGGAGAAGACGAGCTCAGTTCACTGGTTTCGGTAATCGAAAACCCGGATCGGGAATGCCGTCATGCAGAAACCGAAGAAATTGCGGGAGTTGCGGCGACTTGTTCGGAAAAAGGCAAAACAGCCGCTGTGAAGTGCTCGATCTGTGAGGAAATCCTTTCAGGCGGAGAAGAAGTTCCGGCCTTGGGTCATGCCGTGGTTGTTGACAAGGCGGTTGCCGCCACCTGCACCAAGACGGGTCTGACCGAGGGCAAGCATTGCTCACGGTGCAAAGCGGTGCTGGTCGCCCGCAAGACCGTAGCGAAAAAAGCCCACACCTACAAAACCACCGTAACCCCGGCAACAACATCCAAAGACGGAAAAGCGGTTGCCGCCTGCACAGTCTGCAAATCAGTCGCCAAAACCGTTGTGATCCCGAAAGTCAGCAGCTTCAATCTTTCTGCAACGGCTTATTCTTATGACGGAAAGACAAAAACGCCGACCGTCACGGTTAAGGACAGTAAAGGCAAGACCCTGAAAAATGGCACCGATTACACGCTCGCATATTCGAGCGGTCGCAAGGATATCGGACGGTATGCGGTAAAAGTGACCCTGAAAGGCCACTATTCGGGAAGTAAGATCTTGTATTTCGACATCATCCCGGCACAGGTGTCAAGACCAAAAGCGAAGCAGAGCACATCGGCAATCGCTCTTTCATGGAGCAAGGTTGCCGGCTCGAATATCCGGTACTATGTATTCTCGTATAATCCGGGCACGAAGAAGTACACATGCTTGGGCTACACGACCGGCACAAGCTA
>JALEYA010000258.1 GCA_022779945.1 Oscillospiraceae bacterium
CCTTCTTTTCAAGAGCAAGCCATTCCTGTTTTGAAAGTGGCATAAGGTTTTCCTCCATAAAATTTTATGAAATATATGTGCATTCGCACATGGTTTCCAAAGATAAATACTATACCCGGAAAGCCCTCCGGTTTCCGATGCGGACTGAAGGTTCCGATTACCGTCAGGCTTTCCCGCAATTACGCATTACGCATTGTTAAAAGAGTTCCGGGTGATTCTTAGCAACGATGCCGAAGCATTCCTCAGCAACCTCAATGGTGTGCTTGATGTCCTCGTCGGTGAGCGAAGCGTTGATGAAGTGATTATGGTGGCTTGCAAGGAAGATTCCGCGGCTTACCATTTCGGCAACCCATTCCTGATGAAGAACAAGGCTGTCATCGTTGGCGATTCTCAGATAGAACAATGCCGGTGCGCCCGATGTAACGAGATCGAAGCCGTGCTCTTTACCGGCGGCCTTGAGACCCTCGGTGAGCTTTGTGCCCTTTTCAAGGAACATCTTCGGAGTATCAAGTTTTTTCATCTTATTGATGCAGGCGATGCAGGCGGCGAACGGAACGGCGGAAAGCCAGTAAGAACCGGTGTAGGAAAGTCCGCTCATGGAGCTCTTGAGGAATTCCTTACCGCAGACGCAGGACATATTGTAGCCGTTGGCAAGTGCTTTGCAGAAGCAGATCAGGTCAGCCTCGAAGCCGAAATAATGGTCGGAACCGGCAAGGTCAAGACGGAAGCCGGCACGGACGTCGTCAACAATCAGAACGATGTCGTTGGCGGTGCAGATTTCTCTGACCTTCGGCCAGAAGCCTTCGGCGGGGAAGGAGTTATCATAGAAGTTACCGTGGTCGTACGGCTGAGCAATCAGGCAGGCAATCTGATCCTTGTTTTCGGCGATTGCCTTTTCAAGAGCCGGAATGTCGTTCCACGGAAGGATGATGTTGTTGGCAACGTCTTCTTCCAGAACGCCGGGATAGTCCTTCTTCATGCACCACGGAGATACACCGTGATAATAGCCCTTGAACATGATGACTTTCTTTCTGTGGGTGTAAGCTCTTGCGCACATAACAGCGCCCTGGGTGGCGTCGTTGCCGTTCTTCATGAAGAACGCCCAGTCGGCGGTGTTGTCCGTGTCAACAAGAAGCTCTGCGCACTCAACCATTACCTTGCCCGGCGTGGTGGTGCAATTGCCGAGCTTGATCTGCTTTGCGGCGGCGGCGTCAACGTCGGGGTCGCAGTAACCGAGAACGTTCGGACCGTACGCGCACATATAGTCAATGTACTTGTTGCCGTCAACGTCCCACATATAAGAGCCCTTTGCCTTTTCGGCGAAAAGCGGCCACTTGGAAACGGGGATAAACAGACCTTCGGCAGGGCCGAGGTGACCGTAAATGCCCGAGGGGATTACTTTTGTCGCTCTGTTGAAGAGCTCTCTGCTTTTATCGTGATTGTATACCGGAAAACTCATGGATTTCACCCTCCTTTATGCTAAGTAAATGGCAACTCTGTCAAGAATACGGTTGATGTTGTCGACCATATTGATAAGACCGGACATTTCGATCGTGCCTTCGCCGATGCAGGCAACAGCGTTTACGTTGCCGTCGAACAGGTCACGGGCAAGCTTAATGGAACCGAACTCCATTTTTGCTCTGTAAGATTCGGGCTTCTGCTTGATGGCAACAAGGTGACCGTCCTTGACACGGATAGCGGCGGAAACGCTGTTCTTGATGGCGATTTCAACGATACCGTCGGGAATCATCGAAGC
>JALEYA010000244.1 GCA_022779945.1 Oscillospiraceae bacterium
GTCAGCTTCGTTTCATTACGGACGGACTCGGCGGAAGAATCAACGGCACACCCCGTGAGGACGGTTTTGACATCACGGTGGCAACGGAAATCATGGCCGTTTTCTGCCTTGCCACTTCGATTGCCGACCTGAAAGCCAGACTCGGAAGAATCATTGTAGCCTATACCTACGAAAACAAGCCCGTCACGGCGTCTGATCTCAAGGCGGTCGGTGCCATGACCGCCCTTTTGAAGGACGCGATCAAGCCGAATCTTGTGCAGACACTCGAGGGTACGCCGGCTCTCGTTCACGGCGGACCGTTTGCGAACATCGCCCACGGCTGCAACTCGATTCTTGCCACAAAAACCGCCATGAAACTCGGCGATTATGCCGTTACCGAAGCCGGCTTCGGCGCCGATCTCGGAGCGGAAAAATTCCTCGATATCAAGTGCCGCATGGCAGGGCTTACCCCCTCGGCTGTTGTCGTTGTTGCCACGATCCGTGCGCTCAAAATGCACGGCGGTCTTTCCAAAACCGAGCTTTCCGAAGAGAACCTTGACGCACTCGAAAAGGGTATCCCGAATCTTCTTCGTCACGTTTCGAACATCAAGAACGTATACAAGCTTCCGTGTGTTGTTGCGGTGAACCGTTTCCCCACCGACACCGACAAAGAAGTCGATTTCATCATCGAAAAGTGCAAAGAACTCGGTGTAAACGTTGTCCTGTCCACCGTATGGGCGGAAGGCGGCAAGGGCGGCGAAGCCCTTGCAAAAGAAGTTGTCCGCCTTTGCGAAGAGGAAAAAGGCGACTTTACGTTTAGCTATGAGGACGACCTGAGCCTTGAAGAAAAGATCAATGCTGTTGTCACAAAGGTGTACGGAGGCAAAGGTGTCACAATTCTTCCGGCAGCAAAAAAACAGCTTCAGACGCTGACCGAACTCGGCTTCGGCAAGTGTCCGGTCTGCATCGCCAAAACGCAGTACAGCTTTTCCGATGACCCGAAAAAGCTCGGCGCACCCGAGGACTTCACGGTCACCGTCCGTCAGGTCAAGGTCAGCGCAGGCGCAGGTTTTGTGGTTGTCCTGACCGGCGACATCATGACCATGCCCGGGCTTCCGAAACGGCCTGCGGCGGAAAAAATTGACGTTGACGACAACGGCGTCATCAGCGGACTGTTTTAAACGGTCGGCAAAAAGCAAAGCAAAAAAGCAAAGCAAAAAAGCAAAGCAAAAAAGCAAAGCAAAAAGCAACAGAGCTTGCCCTTTCGGATAAGCTCTGTTTTTTTGCGGCATCAGCGCAAAAGGAAAAGAAATCGCTAAGGAACCTCTGAAGCATCCCGGCATACACTTTGATGTACAGATTCCTTCCTTATTTCGATAACAGCGCTCTGTCGTTTACAAATTCCGAGCCGCTGACTTCTTCAAACTTGTGAAGCAGCATATCAACGGTCAGATTCTTTTTCTCCTCGCCGGAGATATCCAAAATAATTCTTCCCTCATGCATCATAATCAGCCGGTTGCCGTAAACGATCGCATCGTGCATATTGTGCGTGACCATCATCGTCATGAGGTTGTTTTCTTTGATCAGACTGTCGCTCAAGGAAAGAACCTTGGCGGCGGTTTTCGGGTCAAGGGCGGCGGTGTGCTCATCAAGAAGGAGCATCTTCGGCTTCTGAAGCGTCGCCATGAGAAGCGTCAAAGCCTGTCTTTGTCCGCCGGAAAGAAGTCCGACTTTGGACGTCAGTCTGTCTTCAAGGCCGAGGTCAAGCTTTTTCAGAAGCTCGCGGTATTCTTCTTTCTCCTTTTTGCTGATTCCGTATCGGAGAGTGCGTCTTTCTCCACGCTTTTTGGCGATTGCGAGGTTTTCAACGATCTCCATCGTTGCCGCCGTACCCGTCATCGGATCCTGGAACACTCTTCCGAAATATTTCGCTCTTTTGTATTCGGGCATCGAGGTAACGTCGATTCCGTCAATCTTAATTGAACCGCTGTCAACGGAGTAAACACCGGTAATGATATTCATAACCGTGGATTTTCCGGCGCCGTTTCCGCCGATGACGGTAACAAAATCGCCGTCGTTCAGGGTGAGATTGATGTCGCTGAGCGCCTTTTTCTCGTTCACGGTTCCGGGATTAAAGGTCTTGCTGACATTCTTGATTTCAAGCATTGGCGCCCACCTCCTCTCTCTTTTTCGCCTGCTTTTTGGCGGAAGGCTTCATCTGGCTTTTCCAATACGGCAAGCCGAGGAAAATGGCAACAAACAAAGCCGAGAACAGCTTCAGATCGTTCGGGTTCAGACCCACCTGAATAACGATTGTCTGTACAATATAATAGATCACGCCGCCGAGCGCCACACCGACAAGACGAAGCGCAAAATTCTTGAAAATCTTTCCGAAAACAACTTCACCGATGATAACCGCGGCAAGTCCGATAACGATCGCACCTCTGCCCCTGTTGATGTCTGCGCTTCCCGAATACTGCGCTTCAAGCGCACCGGCAAGAGCAACAATTCCGTTTGAAAGAACAAGACCGAAAACCTTGTTGCGGTTGGTGTTGATGCCGTTGGCTCTCGCCATGGCTTCGTTACAGCCGGTCGCACGGATAGCCGAACCGAACTGCGTGCCGAAGAACCAATAAAGGAGCAGCACGATAAGAACAACCAGTATTGCACCGACAATCAGGGATTTATTGATATTACTGAGGGTGACAAGAAGATTGTACTTTCTGAAGTTAATAGCAACGTTCGAATTATTGCCCATAATACGAAGATTTAACGAATACAGCGAGAACTGCGTCAGGATACCGGCAAGAATCGCCGGGATTCCGAAAGAGGTATGGAAAATACCCGTTATGAAGCCTGCAACACAGCCTGCTAAGAAAGCCACGATCAGACTGATATATATATTGACACCGTTTGTCGTGAGCATAACAAAAACCGCACCGCCCGTTGCCAATGAGCCGTCAACGGTCAGGTCGGCAAGGTCTAAAACCTTGAAAGTGATATAAACTCCGATTGCCATGATGCCCCAGATCAGTCCTTGGGCAACTGCACCCGGAAGTGAGCTTAAAAATGCCGCCATATTATCAAATTGCGCAGATTGCGCTTCCTTTCTGAAAATGAACAAAAAGCGATAAGTATTGACCTATCGCTTTCAAAGTGCAGATCATAAGACCTGCACTTTGCATGATTTCGGTTGAAAATTATTTCTCGGCTTCTACTGCGATTTCCTCATAACCTTCGGGAATCGTGATCTTGAGAGCGTCTGCTCTGTCCTTAACATACTTTTCAACAAGGTTTGTGCTGTAACCGATTTCCATGTCGGCCGGATTCTTGCCGTTTACAAGGATATCGTAAGCCATTAAGCCGGCTTCATAACCGATGTCATAGTAGCTGATGGAAAGAGTGGCAACGCCGCAGCCTTTGCAGATACCCTCTTCACCTGCGATGAGAGGAATGCCGGCAGGTTCCGCAATATTGTTAACAACTTCGGTGTTGTCGGCAACCGTGTTATCGGTCGGAGCATAAAGAGCGTCACATTCCGAAACAGCTTTGGTAACAACTGCTGCAATACCGTTGGAATCGGCGAACGGATATTCTTTTACGGTGATTTTCTTTTCTTCAAGATAAGCCTTTACAGCGTTGACCTGGAACTTGGAGTTTGCTTCGCCTGAGCAATAGATGATGCCGACGGTCTTTGCGTCCGGAACAAGGGTGAGGATCATTTCAGCCTGCTTGTCAAGAGGAGCACAGTCAGCGGTACCGGTAATGTTGACACCGGTCTTGCCTGTCCAGGAGTCAACGTCCATTTCAAGAGCGGTTGCATAGTCGGTAACCGATGTGCCGACTATGGGGATCGTGGAAGTTGCGGCCGCAGCAGCCTGAAGAGCCGGAGTCGCGTTCGCCATAATCAGGTCAACCTTTGAAGATACGAACTTGTTGACGATGGTTGCGCAAGCGGTACTTTCACCGGCAGCGTTCTGCTCGTCGAAGGTAACCTTGTCGCCGAGCTTTTCGGTAAGAGCCTCTTTAAAACCCTTCGTTGCGGCGTCGAGTGCGTCGTGCTGAACCAACTGACAAATACCGACGGTATAGGTCTTGTCGGTGTCGGTTGCTGCCGGTGCCGATGTGTCGCCGGCTGCGGTGGTTGCGTCTTCCTTACTGCCGCAGGCTGCAAAAGCAGTCAGAACAAGGGCAAGACAAAGAACGACAGATACAATTTTTGTGAACTTTTTCATGTTTTTACCTCCGTTTAGTGGTTTGAAAGTTTAACGTTTTAAATCGTTAACTTCAGCTTGTTTCACATTTTAGTACTTTAAAGCGATTTTGTCAATAGCTTACAACATTTTTTTTCAAAATAAATCAAAATTTATATTTTATGTAATAAAAACCACAGATTATGGCGAATTTTTATTCGATTTATGAGAAAATCCGGGCTGTCTGCCCCTCTTTTTGCCGATGAAACAGCCGCAGGAAAAAAGCTTTTTTCTTGACTTTTTGGGCTTATCCATATAAACTATAAGACGTATTTTGTATATCAAAAGGAAAAGGTGATTATATATGAAAGCGATCGTAACCGTTACAGGAAAAGACACCACCGGCATTATTGCAAAGGTCTGTACCCATCTTGCCGACAACAGCGTCAACATTCTTGACATCAGCCAGACCGTTATGCAGCAGTATTTTACCATGACCATGCTTATCGACCTTTCAACGGGCACAAAAAATGTCACAGAGCTTGGCGAAGAGCTGGAAGCGCTCGGTAAGACCATGGGACTTGTCATAAGGACACAAAGAGAAGATATTTTCGACTTGATGTACAGAGTATAAGAGGTGCCTATATGCAGAATATAAACGATATCATCAGCACCCTTAACATGATCGACCATCAGCATCTTGACGTCAGAACCATCACCATGGGCATCTCGCTTCTTGACTGCTGTGATGAAAGCATCAACAAAGTTGCCGATAAGATTTACGACAAAATCACGAAGAAAGCCGAAAAGCTCGTCGAAACGGGCGAACAGATTGAAAAAGAATTCGGCATTCCTATCGTTAATAAGCGGATTTCCGTCACACCGATCTCCATTGTCGGCTCGGCCTGCCGTGAAACGAACTATGCGCCCCTTGCCGTTGCTCTTGACAAAGCAGCGAAAACGTGCGGCGTCAACTTCATCGGCGGCTTCTCTGCTCTCGTTCACAAGGGCTTCACCAACGGCGACCTCAATCTGATCAACTCCATTCCCGAAGCGCTCGCAACTACCGACGAGGTCTGCTCAAGCGTCTGCGTTGCCAGCACAAAGGCCGGCATCAACATGGACGCTGTTGCCCTCATGGGTAAAATCATCAAGCAGACCGCCGACATGACCGCCAAGGACGGCGGCTTCGGCTGTGCCAAGCTTGTCGTTTTCGCAAACGCTGTTGAGGACAACCCCTTTATGGCAGGCGCTTTTCACGGTATCGGCGAGCCCGAATGTGTCATCAACGTCGGCGTCAGCGGACCGGGTGTTGTGCATCATGCGCTCAAATCCTGCAAGGGTCAGCCGTTTGACGTTGTTGCGGAAACGATCAAGAAAACCGCTTTCAAGATTACAAGAATGGGGCAGCTTGTTGCCCGTGAGGCGTCCTCAAGGCTCGGCGTTCCGTTCGGAATCGTTGACCTTTCCCTTGCTCCCACGCCGGCAAAGGGCGACAGCGTTGCCAGAATATTAGAAGAAATGGGACTTGAGGTCTGCGGAACACACGGTACGACAGCGGCTTTGGCTCTCCTTAACGATGCCGTCAAAAAAGGCGGCGTGATGGCAAGTAACCACGTCGGCGGACTTTCAGGTGCTTTTATTCCCGTCAGCGAGGACGAGGGCATGATTGCCGCCGCAAAATGCGGTGCTCTTCACCTTGACAAGCTGGAAGCCATGACCTGCGTATGCTCGGTCGGTCTTGACATGATCGCCGTTCCCGGCGACACCCCGGCCTCCACCCTTTCGGCGATTATTGCAGACGAAGCAGCAATCGGCGTTGTCAACACCAAGACGACCGCCGTCAGAATTATCCCGGCCGTCGGCAAAAAGGTCGGCGACATGCTCGAATTCGGCGGACTGTTGGGCTCGGCACCGATTATGCCCGTACACGAGTTTTCGTCCGAGGCGTTTGTGGCAAGAGGCGGAAGAATTCCGGCACCGATGCACAGTTTGAAGAACTGAGAAAAAGTAACCAAGGCGGCTGTGTGCGGCAAAGCCGCACGTTTGCCGCTGCCGCAGGCAGCGGCAAAAACAAAACCGCAAGGTTTTGTCAGCCGCCGTCTCGCCTCCGGATGCAGCTTCCCCGAAGCCACGCGGCTTGCGGCTACTTATAATCTACAGTCTTCCCGATACAGGCAAACCGACTCTGCGGGTGAAAATCTCCCCAACGGAACAAGGCATACCCGCGACCGCAACTTTCCACTTTTCACTTTTCACTATTCATTATTCACTGTTTTCAAAGGGTTTGATAAAATGAAAATCATCGACATCATCACATCCGACAAGCCTTCCCTTTCCATGGAGGTCTTTCCGCCGAAAACCACAGCGGCTTACGAGTCCGTTCAAAAAGCAACCGAGGATATCGCTTCTTTAAAGCCGAGCTTTATGAGCGTCACCTACGGAGCCGGCGGCGGAACATCGGACTTCACCGTTTCGATCGCTTCGAATATCGAAAAGAATTACGGCGTGACGGCACTTGCCCATTTAAGCTGTATTTCCTCGACGAAAGAACAGGTGAAAAATCAGCTCAGACAGCTGAAAGAAAACGGAATTGAAAACATTCTTGCTTTAAGAGGAGACATTCCGAACGGCATGAGCACGGAAAACCTTGACTACCGCTACGCAAGTGAGCTGGTTTCCGAAATCGCTGAAACGGGCGACTTCTGCATCGGCGGCGCGTGCTATCCCGAGTCTCACCCCGAGAGCACGGATTCATTCTCAGACATTCGGCATTTGAAAGAAAAAGCGGACTGCGGGTGTCAGTTCTTCACGACGCAGATGTTTTTTGACAACGATATTCTTTATAACTTCATGTACCGCATCCGGGAAGCCGGAATCACCGTACCGGTTGTTGCCGGCATCATGCCGGTTGTCAATCCGAAATCAATCAAACGTATCTGTTCCATTTCGGGCACGGCTTTGCCGCAAAGATTTTGTCGGATTGTGGATAAATACGGCTACGACAGCGAAAAGATGAAGCAAGCAGGCATCGCCTACGCCACCGAGCAGATCATCGACCTTTACGCAAACGGGGTCAATGCTGTACATATCTACTCAATGAACCGTCCCGACGTTGCCGAGGCAATCATGAGAAATGTTTCCAAAATAATCGAATAAGGTTGTGAGTCTGTGACTGCACAGGGAATCGAGCTTCGTTTTGCGAAAGCGGACGAAGTGACAATCAACGAAAAAGAAGCTTATATGTATATGGGGCTTCGCGCAAAAGCTCCCGACGAACAGGTCGAGGGGCTTTTTTCTTCATGTCTTGAGGAAGTCAAAAGCGCCGTTTCCTATAAAGCGTGCTTTACCGAGGTGACACTTGAATTTCCGAAAGAAAACGAGGTTTTTTTAGGCTTCGGCACGGTCAGAAGCGAAAAGCTTTTCCGCCATTTGCAAGACTGTAAGACAGCCTATATATTCGCCGCCACCGCCGGCATGGGAATTGACCGGCTTATTTCCCGATACAAGATTTTATCGCCGTCAAAAAGCTTAATCATCGACGCCATCGGTTCAGCGGCGGTCGAGGGCTGGTGCAACCGGCTCAACGCCGACATAGTTAACGGAAGATCAGCGAAATCCCGTTTCAGCCCGGGCTACGGCGATCTGTCACTCGAATATCAGAAGGATATCATCGAATATCTGGACGCATACCGAAAAATCGGCATATCGCTGTCCGACACGCTGTTTATGACGCCGACAAAATCGGTCACGGCTATTATCGGTGTGCGGTAAATTTGTCGCGTGGCGACTCCAATGCCGGGGTGCATGGTATTTGATTGAAAACAAACAGCCCGAGCCGTGAGTTGAGCGACAAATTTGAGTTTGTCTTGCTAATCGTTAGTTTGTACTTTTTGGATTTGGCTACTTCTATATCTTTTCCTTTGCGCTAATGCCGCGCGGGCACTGACTTTCTGACAGGCGCGTCAGAAAGTAAGCAAAGAACGCTTTTCGTAACAGGACAACACTAAGTGTGGTCGCACTGTTTGCGTTAAGGGTGATTTGTTCTCTCTTATGTTTGCTGTGTTAAATCTATTGGGTTGTTTTATTTGTGC